>JAJRQY010000066.1 GCA_024280015.1 Actinomycetes bacterium | reverse complement strand
CTTGGTCGTGTCGGCTGGGTACCGACGATTGAACTGACCGTTCAAGTTCGACGGCGGCCCAAGCCCGGCTGGATTCGCGTCAGACTGCGGACCAGTGACCTAACGGGCGGAATGCTGATCGAAGACGGTGAGCTTTGGGACAGCGAGGGGAACCTGGTTGCGCGGACTCGACAACTGGCCCTCTTGCTCCCTCCGGACTAACCCGAACTGCCCCACATGAGCCAGACGACCTAGAAGCTGGGCACCATCACCATGGCAGCGCTCAACGTCTTGGGCGAGCTTGGCGGGGTGGAAACACCAGGCACCTGAGTACCGGGCGTGCCTGGTCCAGCGATGATGGAGTCCAAAGCAATGAAGCGAGTACGTACGAAGTGTTTGTCTAGCCTGATTGGCCTCTTACTCTTTGGGTTGAGCGCGGCCACCGTCCCTTCCCCAGCCAACGCAGCACCGATCCAAGACCCGTCCCGGCTGTCGACAATCCCTGACCGGATCTGGGACGTTGACGTTCGTTCCGGGCTAGCCCGACACACGGGTACCTACCTGACCTTGGTGTGGGACCTGCAAGAAATCAACGGTGTCATGTATGTCGGTGGAGACTTCACCAAGGTGGTTGCTCCCGACGGCACACAACACGATCGCTCCTTTCTTGCCGCCTTCGATCTCGAAACCGGCGAATGGATTCCTAGTTTCGCTTCCACCATCAGTGGCCCCATCTACTCGTTGGATGTCACTAGCCAGGGCAACCTCGTTGTCGGTGGTGAGTTTGCTGGAGGCGTCGCCCTCATCAACCCAACCTCGGGCGCTCGGGTAGCTGGCTTTGATGCTGGGCTTGACCACTCGTGGGGTCACGCCGCGGTCTTCACTGTCACCGCTTCGGGAGGCGACATCTACGCTGGCGGACGTTTCGTGCGCGGTCAAGGACTGGCCCTGGACAACCTGGCCAAGCTCGACGCGAGCACCGGACAGATCGACCCGGCCTGGCTGCCAACGGTTGAACCGGTTCTTTACCAAGGCGTGATGCAAGAACGGATTCGCGACATTGAAGTTGATTCGATCAATGGACGCGTCTATGTCGGAGGGCTATTCGGATCGATGAATGGTGACCCAGACACCGATTCCCTTGCGGTTCTTAGCCCGGTCGATGGCAGCACGCTCATGGCCCATCCCAATGTGGCTTATGACGATCGCCCAATCGTGTTCCTCTATGACATCACCCTGAGCAACGGTCTTGTTCGCTACGGCGGCAAGGAGAACTTCACCATCACCGTTGATGACAACGGCTTCGCTCGTCAAGGCGACGTGATCTATACCAACAACGGAGACCACCAAGTTATTCATGAAGGAAGCACGACCCTGTGGATTGGTTGCCATTGTTGGAAGCAAGCATTCACAACAACCCCACCCCACAATCCCTTCGAACCAACGGCCAATGCCATTGATGTGAACGCAGTCTTTGGCCTGGACAAGGTGACCGGAGAACTGATTCCCCTCACCTTTGATCTGCGGGGAGCGGCTGGAGCCTGGGCCATTGAAGAAGACCAGAACGGGCGCCTCTGGATTGCCGGACAGTTCACCCAAGGCGGTGGACGCAAGCTCACCGGCATTGCCCGCTTCTCCCAAACCGCCGGACCCGACGCCGAAGTAACAGCATGTACGGTGACCCGAAATGGCGTCGATGCTGTGGTTGATTGGACGAACCTAGCCGCACCCGATGCCTTCGTGATTCGCCGAGCAGTTGATGGGGGAACCACGTACTGGCGAGGACGAGCTGACGGCAATACTTCCACCTTTGCCGACAGTGACCGGCAGGCCTCTCTGGTTTACACCGTCGAATCCCGAGTCGGCCCCAATCGCCTAGGTGAAGCCGTGGTCTGCACCGAGGTTGTTGGTGAGGTCGATCCACCAACGGGCCTTCGAGCCACCCGGGTCACCCGTGAACGGGTGGTACTCAACTGGACCGGCAATGCGGAGATCGAGATCGAACGAGACGGCGTCATCATCGGAACCGACGGTGACCGTTGGTACACCGACCGGACCGTGGGTTCAGCAACAACGTATGTGTATCGGGTTCGCTATGTCGGCCAACAAACCTGGTCAGACCCAATCTCGGTCACGACCCTGTAGCAGGCCAGCGTCTAGCGGCGGGCGACCAGCCAGGCTTCGTGAATACCGTTGGCGCGCCAGTCCTCATCAGAACGAAGGATTTCCAAACCACCAACCTCCAACCCATTGACCTGTCGGCCACCGACAAGACCCCGTAGCTCGCCGGGCTTGAGGAGGAAGCGAGCCGATGGGCGCGCTCGGCGTTCCAGGTTGACCATGGTGGCAATGGCAATGACCAGCAGACCGCCTTGGCGTAGCTGGGAAATAGCCGCAGCAATGGTCGGCCGGTGGAGGTAGTGACCGATATGGATCAGATCCCAAGGTCCGTCGGGGAGGGGATCTACCTCAGTATTGACAGCCATGGTCCGAAGGGCAAGGCCAGCCTTGACCGATGCGGCCTGAGCCATTGCCAAAGCCCGCGGAGACAGGTCAAGCAAGGTTGTTTCTAGACCGTGGCCAGCGAGGAACAAGGCGTCGGCTCCGGACCCTCCGGCAATATCGAGGGCCAGGCCAGAGGACGGCAACAACTCCAAAGACTCGATCAAGAGCGCGTTGACGTTGCCCAGGCTCTCGGCCTTTTCATACCTGGCATCCCACCGAGACTGCTCGCTTGGTTCGGTCACTGAGCAATCCTAGAGAGTGTCGAATTGCCTGGGGGTGATCGTTGGTGCCAAGCTTCCAGCCATGTCTGCTTCCGAAGTTATGTCCGCCACCGCATCCGACACCGGCAATATCGGTGCTTCCTTCTATTTCGCCCCCGAGAGTCTGGCAAAAGGAACCGATGCCGGACTGGATGGAATGCGGCTCTACCTGCTTGGGCGAGGTGGTGTGATGGGTGACGTGAATGCCGCGGTTGCCCAGAGCTCCTTCGGCTACTTCAACCCGGAGATGATCACCAAGATGTGGGACAGCGGTATCGAGACCTTGTCCGCTAGCGAGGCTGCCGCGCTGTATTGGGAATGCGCCGCCGAACATGGCCGAGTCAAGTTTGGCGATGTCACAGGACTCGCTGAATACTGCGCCGCAGCCGAAGCAGTCATCAATGCTGCTGATCGTGACGGCTTGCCTCTCTTTGCTGGAGCAGCCAGCATGCCCCTGGTTGATGACCTGCCCGGTCGCGCCTACCAGCTGGCGGTTGTGCTGCGTGAGCTGCGGGGCAGTGCCCACCTGGCAGCGGTCCGCTCGGCCGGAATTGTTCCTCGGGAAGCCCATGCGTACAAGCGGCCAGAAATGGTCGAGATGTTCGGCTGGAAAGACGTCACCGTCAGCGATGACACCGAGGCCAAGATGGTCATCGCCGAAGAACGCACCGATGCCGTCCTCGAATGCTGCTACTCGGTGCTGGACGAGGCCGGCGAGTCGGCGTTCATAGCAGGAACAAAGGCCATGGCTGCGGCCTGCGCGGTCTAGCTGTGCTGCCTAACTGTGCTGCCTAGAGCAGATTCTTGAGCGCGGCCAGGAGTAGCTCGACGTTGCGGAGCCGCGCCGTATGGCCCATGCAACCAATTCGCCATACCTTGCCTGCATATGCCCCAAGGCCGCCACCAATCTCGATGCCATAGTCGCGCAGCAGGGACGAGCGAATGGCTGCCTCGTCGACCCCATCCGGTACTTCGACGGTCGTGAGTTGAGGAAGTCGGTGATCCTCAGCGGCGAAAAGGGTGAATCCCAATTCGACCAGTCCTTCTCGGAGCCGCTGGCCACAGGCTTCGTGCCGAGCCCAGGCAGCTTCCAACCCCTCATCCAAGAGGGCACCTAAGCCAGCGTGGAGGCTAAAGATCATGGAGATTGGAGCCGTGTGGTGATAGGCGCGTGCCCCCTCACCATCCACATAGTTGGAGATCAGATTGAGGTCCAGGTACCAGCTTCGTGGACGCTCAACGATAAAGCTGCGAGCTCGGTCAGAGACTGTGACTGGCGCTAGTCCCGGGGCAACACCGAGACATTTTTGCGTGCCGGAGTACGCCAAGTCCACACCCCAGTTGTCGATCTCGACCGGGATGCCTCCCAGGGAGGTGACACAGTCGGCCAGCAGCAGGGCGTCACCCTTGTTCGCTCCAAGCTCAGCCAGGTCGGTCCGGGCTCCGGTCGAGGTTTCGGCGTGAACCACACCGATCAGTTTGGGGTTGGGGTGTGCTTCCAGAAGTTGGCTTGGATCAATTGGCTGTCCCCATTCGGCCTCAACCGGAATGACCTCAGCCCCGCAACGCTCAGCAACATCAACCATGCGTCCGCCGAAGACACCATTGACCCCGATGACTACCGGGTCGCCCGGTTCGATGACATTGACTAAGCAGATCTCCATACCGGCCGAGCCCGTAGCGCTGACGGGGAAGGTCAGGCGATTCTTTGTCTGCCACACCTGACGTAAGCGGTCATTGGTTTCATCCAAGATGGCCAGGAAGTCTGGATCCAGGTGGCCAAGCATCGGCCGACCAAGAGCAGCCACCGCCTCGGGGTAAGGATTGCACGGCCCGGGGCCCATCAGGATTCGATCGGACAGGGGAGGGGTTGATCCAGCGGTGGTTGGCATGGCGGCGATCCTACACAACCGCCTCTTGTTGGGAGGCAATCTGACTCAGCGATGGTGGCCATAGACGCGACTTCGGCCAGAGTGGGACACGGAGCAATGGAGTTTGTTTTGCGGGTTGGTTGGTGGCAAGGAGCAGCAGGGTTGTGGAGATGAGGGTTCCCCAGGCCCCCGGCGCGCTCGGAGCGCTGCGCGTCCTCATGGCCATGTCCGTAGCCTTCGGTGTTACCGGCACCGTGATCGGAGCACGAACCGAAGCGACCTCTGCAACCACGAGTGTGGCTGAAACCTCCCGGTTACCTCTACTGGATGCTGGACTCAACGGTGAACTTGCGGCCAACACGGACTCCCCCCGATTCACCGAGTCGGCTCTGGTGTCGCCCGTGCCGGCTCTCCTCGGCGCTTCTCAACAGATCGACCCTCCTCAACAGACCGAGACTGGGCCAGCCCTGGTCATGGGGTCGACGTTAGCGACCGCGCGTATTGAAGATGGAGTGGTTGAAATCTATGACTCGGCCGGTGGCGAGGTTGGGTGGAACCTCACAGTGCCAACCGAGTTCGGTGGGTTGCGTCACTTCCTTGTTGTTGGTCAGGCTGGGGACTGGTTGCAAGTGCAGGTCCCGGTTCGGCCCAATGGGACAACGGGTTGGATTCAACGTTCTGCAGTAAAAGTGTCTGGCATCAACCACCGGGTTCAGGTGGACATCTCGGACCGCAGCGTCATTGTCTGGGAAAACGGCAAGGTCGTCCTTGACACAACTGGAGCGGTCGGTCGCGAATCAGCCCCGACTCCGCTTGGGTCGTTCTACATTCGTGACATCTTCGAATGGAATCCCGAGTCGGTCTATGGACCCTGGGTGCTGGCGCTCTCCTCCTATTCAGAAACCATTGACCAGATCAATGGTGGTGATGCGGTCGTTGCCATTCACGGGACCAATGATCCTTGGAGTTTGGGCAACGCGGTATCGCTGGGCTGTATTCGTCTGGACAATGACATGGTCACCCAGTTGGCCCACCTTGTTGGCCCGGGCACCCCAATTGAGATTGTCCGCTAGGCCCAGCGAGGCAGGTACGGAGTCGGGTGGGGCTCGAACCAAAATCGAAACAAATTCAGCATCTTCTGATGCCGATCACAAGCAAGTTCTCGGTGGCCCACTTGCGTCCTGAGCTGCGAGGCGCGAACGTGGCTGGCAATATCTGGCGTATCAGCGCTGGTGAACCAGGGGGGTTCAATGGTCAAGCCATGGATTGTCGAAACAGATCTGAGTGAGCGGTATCCGTTCTATACCCGAGCCAACGTTGGTGAGGTTTTCCCGATCCGGTTGCACCCTCGTCCTTCTCTTTCGCCTTCCAATCCGAGTCTGGTCCGGCTGGTGCCGAGATGGGATTCCGACGCGCCTACGCCCGCATTGGGGTGATGGAGCTGGAGGAGTTTCCTGCTGATGAGTGCATGTTCCTAGGAGTAACCGGCGGCTACGCCTACCTGAACGCTTCTGCGCTTCGCATGCTTGGTCATCGTGCCCCGGGGATGTCCTCCAAGGACATCGATGATTCCTTCTTCGGCGATGCCCCGGGCGTTCCGGAGTTTGTGGTGAAGCCTGGCGATGACCGACCCGATCTCACAGCCAAAATCGGTGAGACCTTTGGTTGGGTCCTCACCACACCCGACCTGCCAGAGGTCGCGGCAGAAGAACAGATGGTGAATGGGCTTCGAGCTGCCCGGCCCGACTATTCGACCATGTCTGATCAGGAAGTCATCGATTTCGCTTGGTCAAACGTTGACGCACACTATGAAGACCTCTTCGCTCAGCACATCTACATTTCGTTCCTAGCCACCATGCCGATTGGTATTATCACTGCCGTCTGCAACGCAGTCGGGCAACCCGAATCGGTGTTGAAGCTGATTGGCGGTGTCGGTGATGTTGAGTCAGCAAAGCCCTCGATGCTGATGTGGGACCTTGGTCGCGTGGTGCGTGAATCGGCTGCGCTCACAACGGTTTTCGATCGTGGCATCTCGGGACTGGATTCGAGGCTGCGTGCTGCGGCCGCCACCGATAGCAAGGTGGCCGACTTCGTCCAGCAATTCGAAGACTTCCTGTTCAAGTACGGATGCCGTGGCCCAAACGAATGGGAAACCCGCTGCCCAACGTGGGAAACCGATCCTGATCTTGCCCTGGTCGCCATTGATCGGATGCGACTGGCCGATGATGACGCTGCCCCAAAAGCCGCGAACGCGCAGCGGGCAGCCGAACGAGAGGCCCTTGGCGCGGGCATCGCCGAAGCATTGGCCAGTGACCCCGAGACCCAGGGACAGTTTGTGGCAGCCTTGCATGCCGCCACCGTCTTCATGCCAGGAAGGGAACGAACAAAGACCAACTGCATCAAGCTCATCCACGAAACCAGGATGGCATTTCGTGAATATGGCCGACGTGCTGTCGCCGCAGGCAACCTACCCTCGGTTGAGTCGCTCAGCATGCTGCGACGAGATGAGATGGACCGCTTCGGCCGTGACCCGGCAGGCTTCCACGCACTGGCGTCTGAGCGACTCGAACACTTCGATCAGATCGCCCAACTGCAGGAACCCTTCCTCTTCGTGGGTCAGCCGGGGCCGCTTGCTGAATACCCGCGGCGTGACGCCACGACGATCACCAAGCTCAAGCCGGGTGAGACCCTGCAGGGAATTCCAGGCTGCACCGGTCAAGCGCGTGGAATTGCACGAGTCGTAACCGATTCGCATGACCCGACAGCCTTAGAGCCCGGCGACATCTTGATTGCGCCAATCACCGATCCCTCATGGACACCCCTGTTTGTCCCGGCTGGAGCGGTTGTTGTTGATGTCGGAGCCCCGCTGTCTCACGCCATCATCGTCAGCCGTGAGCTTGGCATCCCTTGCATCGTCTCGGCCACCGACGCAACCAAATGCATCCCAGACGGCGCCTTGATTGAGATTGACGGTGACACCGGCGTCGTAACTGTTCTGGAATTACCGAGCTGAGGGGGCCAAGCTCTGCGCCATCCGGTAGTGGATGCCTGCCTTGGTCCGATCCACCTGCTCAATAAGTCCTGCGGCCTTGAAACAATAGGTCAGACGCTGTGCGGCGTCGCGGGTCATCAGCCTGGTTTTTGCCAAGTCAGCGGTAGTAAAAACATCGGGTAGACCAGCGGGCATGAGTAGGAGCAGGTCTTCAAGAACGCGGAAACGGCGAGTCTCGAGAATCTCCTCCAAGCTGCGGTCAATGGTGCGGAACCCGCCTCGGCCCCGTCTCGCCTTTGGATCAAAGGTCTGCCTTTTGGCCACACGAACGAGCACGACTTCGAGCTCGAGGTTTGGATGATCAAGCAGGGTCGGGATACTGACCAGCTCATCGAAGAGCGAGTAGATGGTTCCCCGCTTTGGCGACTTACGTGGGCGGGCATCCGGCTTGAGAAGGACGGTTTCGACCGCGATTGGGTACACCAGCAGCATGGTGCGCTCGGCCAAGAGACGATCCATCTTGTTGCCCATGGCGCCGAACGATCCGGTTTGCACCTCGATCAAGAGTTCGTCATCTTGTCCAGCAGAACGGACAATGTCGACAACGAAACCCTCCATTGGGACTTCGAACTCATCACCGGGCTGTGAATAGTGTTGCTTGAGGGCGGCATGAAGTGAACCCTCGTTCAGGGTGCCAATGTGAGGCTGGCTTCCGCCAGGACCAGGTTTGCTGGCTGAGGGTTTCGCTGGGAGTGGCTTCTTCTCTGGCCGGGACATCGCACCTGCAACATAGGGCGATTACCGCGGCAGCGGCGGGACCCCTTCATCAGGCCGATCTCCTCAACCGGCCCCAGACAACTGAGCCCTTTTGCGAGACCCGCGTTCTTGTTACCAGCGAATGTCTGATGCCCAACCTTGGTCGGCATCCCAAGGGTCGGTGGAACTGCCCCCATCGGGGCCTGGTGGCGGCATCTCAACCATGAGACTGGATTCTTCTTGGAGCACGACGGACGCGTAAGAGTCTGTCGGGTCTATCTCGACCGGTTGGCCTGTCTCGTCCGGTTGGCCTGTCTCGTCCAGGAAGTTGGTCGGTCGAGTGGTGTCTGTCTTGCGGTCAGGATCTTGGGGTGTCAAGCGGTCAGCGCCTTCGCCCTCGTCGGACGGAGATGTCCGGACCGACCGGGGAAGCAGGGTGACAATGAACAGGGCCACACCGGTGGCCAACAGGGCCACGGTCAAGCTTGGTCCAAGCCCCATCGTTGTTGAGCCGCGAAGGATGCCTGCGGTACCAGCCCACAAGAAGAATGAGCCAGAAAGAACCGGGGCGGTTGCCGGTCGAGGCCGGAGGGCGGCACCGGGAGTGATTTGATTAGTTTCCACGACGGATCTCCACTTCGCCGAAGGTTGTCTCGGCTTCGATAGTTAGCGTTACTTGTTCGGTGTCCACTACTTCCTCTGATACTGCCGCGTCATCTTCGACACGATGGACGGTGACATCGACCCCTGACTCGAAGTGGCGAAAGGCCGAAGCGTCACCAAAAGTACTGGTTGCCTGGGCATCCACTCTGACTCCATCCGGGACCAGGACGAGGATGGATCCTGCCCCCAGTTTGACCTTGATGGTGGTGTCAGACTCGAAGTCGATCTGGGTGAGGTCAACGGTGAGCTCACCAGCGGCTAGCTGATAGGAATCCTTCAGCTCGGCAAGGTTCTGTACGTCGTAGTATCGCTCGCCGATACCACCATCGAAAGTGAGATCGGTAACCGGACTAGCGAGCATGCCCATTCCCGCAATGAGGGCAACCGGGATGAGCCCCCAGGCTCGACCCTTGAGCGAAGCAAAGAGTAGGCCAAGGCCACACACGACAAGGACCGAGCTAAACATGACCGATCCACCAATGTTGATCCCCGACAGCTGGTTCAATCCAGCCAACAGGCCAACGGTGACCGCGGCCAGAGCCAGTGTGACCGAGGTGATTGGTGGCCCAGGGTCGACGGGTTTGGGCACTGGCGTTATTGGCGGTCGTCGGAAGCTAGCCGAAAGGTCCGAAGCGGAGTCCCCAACAGCAGCTAGGCGTTGAGTCAGGTCGGCCTGGCGAGGATTGGGGGGAGGGGCCGGAGCAGTCAGTGTCGCCCCGTCCGGACCATTGGCAACCGACGCCATCGCCTGTTGACCGGGTGCAGGTGGAGCGACTGGGCTGACTGGCGTTGTTGGCTGGGCCGGTGTCGGACCCAGATTGGTTTGAGGCTCAGCCCATGGCTGGGAGTTTGTTGAAGGTCGGACCAGATCTTTCACACTGGTTCCAACCGCAGACATTTCCTCGGGTCGCTGATTCAGTAGGAAGAGGCCGGCACCCAAGAGGAGTAGCCAGACAACGACAGAACCGTTGAAATTGAAACCAAGACCAACGAAGGACATGATGAGGGCAACGGAGGCAACAAGAAAGAGTGCACCAATGGTGACCGACACGGCCCCTGGCTCCTTCAGGCCGGCCGAAGGATCTTGGAAGTCGGCTTCAGGAATCAAAAGCCAGCCGGCGAGATAGATCAGAATTCCACTCCCGCCAAAGATGGTCAGAAGAACAAAGCCGATCTGGACCGCCACCGGATCAATTCCGAAGTAGTGAGCAAGACCGGTGGCGACGCCGCGTACTGGGCCAGCGGAATCTCGGTAGATCCTGCGGACCGCTGGTTGCGGATCTCCCGGTTGGCTGCCATGGGCGCCGGCATCGGGACTGTTGGTTGCAGCCGACCCGGACGGAGGAGGCTCTGGTCGTGGGTCTTGGGGAGGTTCGGTCGAGTTCATGATTTGATTCTTGAGCAATCGGGACGGGAGATCGATCAGTGACATCCATGATTGTGCACGGAACCCGATCCGGGAACACTCAGGGGTTTCCCTGAATTCGCCAGGATTCGATTTGTGCGAGACTCATGGTCGATCATGACCAGCATTACTAGCCACGACTCCGGCAGCAGCCCCGACAACGATTCGACCAACGATAGCCGAACCTCGTTCTGGCAGGTTCCAACCGTCCGACCCGAGGGTCGGATCCTGAGTGGTGTTTCCGGTGCAATCGCGGCCGAAGTCGGGGTTGACGTTCTGTGGGTTCGAATCACCTGGGTTGCCCTGTTTGCTGCGGGTGGCTGGGGTGGCTTGCTCTATGTGATTGTTTGGGGGGCCCTGTCTTGGACTGGGTACAACGGGTATTCGGCACCGTTCCCGCCAATAGCCAAAGGGCGGACGGAGCGTTCTCGCAGCCTGGGGTTTGGAATGGTCGCCGTTGGCCTGGTCGGTATTTTTGCCAGTATGGCCGGGCTACCACAAAGTCTCTTATGGCCCTCGGGGGTGATGGCCCTTGGCATCTTGTTGTGGTGGCGTCGCCTCGGTCCGGGAGCCGTCAATCGCTCCGGCGGACGATTCCCTCTGGCCCAGGCTGTGGGGGGACCAGTTATCGCCGCCTTCGGCGCCAGCCTTCTCGTCTTTCTCGCCTTCGGTTTGAACTCGGCGGCGGCGATTCTGTACCTGGTTATCTTCATTGTTGTTGCTGGTGTGCTGGCAACATCACCTTGGTGGTGGCGCTTCGTGCAGAATCTCGATCGAGAACGCCAGGCGAAGGTCCTAGCGGATGAACGGGCCATCGTCGCCGCCCATTTGCACGACTCAGTCCTGCAGACACTGTCTCTCATCCAACACAATGCTGATGATCCCCAGGTCATGTTGAATCTGGCTCGCCGCCAGGAACGTGAATTGCGCAACTGGCTGGACCCTGACCGTGCTTCACGGCTCGGTGGCAGCGTACGAGGCCATCTTGACACCATGGCAACCGAGATCGAAGAACTCTACGGAACCCCAGTAGAAGCCGTCGTTGTTGGGGACTGCATTGTTGATGAACACTTGGAGCAGGCGTTGGCTGCGACCAGGGAAGCCGTGGTTAATGCGGCCAAGCATTCCCAATCGGCACAGATCGACATCTATGTCGAGGTGTCCTTTGAACAGGTCGAGATCTTTGTTCGAGATCGCGGAATTGGCTTTGAGATAGGCTCGGTCGACAATGACCGGCGTGGGATCAGCGAATCAATCGAGGCTCGGATGACGCGGATCGGTGGATCCTCAACCGTTGTTTCGACACCAGGTGAAGGCACCGAGGTCGAGCTAACTGTGCCTCGTACCGTTGACCCAAGTCACAGCGTCGCTGCGACCTACGATGTTGCCCCGCCACCTGGGGCGGGGCAACAGTCTCCAGATATCCAGAAGGGTTCCCATCCGTGAGTTTTCAGCCGAGTGTTGTATTGGTCGATGACCATGACCTGGTCCGAGCGGGCGTCCGCGCCGAACTGGGCGATGCCGTGCGAGTGATCGGTGAAGCGGCCGACGTGGTTGAAGCCGTCGACGCCATCGAGGATCGGACCCCCGATGTTGTGCTTCTGGATGTGCATCTGCCGTCGGGAACTGGGGCTGATGTCATCAAGGCAGTGCTTGCCCGCGGCATCGAAACGAAGTTCTTGGCCCTGTCGGTTTCTGACGCCCCAGAAGACGTGATTTCGGTCATTCGAGCGGGCGCCCGAGGATATGTGACCAAGTCAATCAAGGGTGATGAGCTGGTGGCGGCGGTAATCCGAGTAGCGGAGGGTGATGCCGTCTTCTCTCCCAGACTGGCTGGCTTTGTCATTGACGCGTTCTCGGCCACGATTCCGGAACCAACCGACCCGGAGCTTGACCTGCTTTCTCCCCGTGAGCAAGAAGTCATGCGCCTGCTCGCTCGTGGATATGCCTACAAGGAAATCGCTCGCCGACTGACGATCTCGATCAAGACGGTCGAGACCCACGCTTCGAGCGTTTTGCGGAAGCTGCAATTGTCCAGCCGCTACGAACTGTCCAACTGGGCCACCCGCCACCGCATCGTCTGAACAGTCACGGCCTACCGACACCCCAGTTCTGGCTACCGACACCGCTGGAGCACGTACCAGCGTGCTCCAGCGGTGCCAGAAGAGAGAGGCGGGGGCTGGGGCTGACTCAGGGCTAACTCAGGGACAGCTCAGGGTTTGCTCCGGGGTGTCACTGATAGTCGGCCAAAGAGTCAGGTCTCAGAATCGACCTCATGATCAAGACGACGAACACCTCACCACGTCAAGCCCAAGCAAGTGGCGCAGTCCTCGCCGCGGAGTCGATCCCGCAGAAGCAAGAACTGGACGTCATGGTTCATGCTCGAAACGTCGTCAAAACCTATCGGACCGGCGACATCACGGTTGAGGCCCTCAGAGGAGTCGACCTTGATATTCGATCCGGGGAATTCGTTGTCATCATGGGACCTTCTGGTCACGGAAAGTCGACCCTGTTGAATTGCTTGTCGGGAATCGATTCCATCGACAGCGGCACCGTTCGAATTGACGGGCAACAAATCCACGAGCTGAAGGATCGAGCTCGAACGGCTCACCGGGCCAAGCGAATGGGCTTCGTGTTCCAGAGCTTCAATCTCATCCCGGTCTTGTCCGCAGCCGAGAATGTTGAGCTGCCGCTCCTGGCCGCGGGAGCCAAACCAGCCGTCGCCCGAGAGCGAGCCGCTGCACTGCTAGCAAGGGTGGGTCTGAGCCAGCGAGGCCAGCACCGTCCGGCCGAACTGTCCGGTGGCGAGCAACAACGAGTCGCCATTGCCCGATCCCTGGTGACCGATCCAGCCGTGGTGTGGGCCGATGAGCCAACCGGAAACCTCGACAGTGCAACCGCAGCATCGGTTCTGGACTTGTTCCGGGCAGTAAATGCTGGTGGTCAGACCTTCGTGATTGTCACCCACGATCCAGAGATCGGGGCCAATGCCGATCGTATGATCGAGGTGCATGACGGCCTCATTCGACAGCATGAGCCAAGTCGCCCCCAAGACGGTGTTGCCCAAGCTACTTCTTTACCGATCCAGGACGGGATGGCCTACTGATGACCATCATCAGCGCAGGCATCCTCGCCATCCTCTTGCCCTTCATCCTTTTTGATCTGTTTCGTCGGCCATCCATCCGTCGTATTGGCATCCGTAACGTCACCCGCCGAGCTCGTGAAGCCGCTCTGGTTGTCGGCGGATCGCTTCTGGCCACGTCGCTCATCACCGCATCGTTCGTGATTGGAGACAGCTTTGATGCCTCAATCCGCGACATTGCCGCCACCCATTGGGGTCCGACTGATGAGGTCATCTACCTTGATGACCCCGCACAGAGCGCAGTGCTGCTCTCCCAGATTGAAGCGACAGGCTCCCCAGCCATCGACGGCGCACTCACCGCATCATTCATCCGAGTGGCCGCAGGCTCCGTTGGAGAAGGCCGTCTGGTTGAACCCCGAGTACGGCTGCTGGAACTGGACATGGCCGATGCCCAAGTCTTTGGGAAGGACGCAACCGCGACCGGTTTGGACGGCATTGAGGTCGCCGACCTCGCCCAAGACACTGTGGTGATCAACCGTGAGATCGCCAACGATCTGGGCTTGGACCAGGGCGACCCCATTGACTTGTTCGCCAACGGTGTTGCCCACCGGTTCACCATTGCCGAGGTCGTGCCCGTGCATGGCCTAGCGGGTATAGGGGAGATCATCGCTCAGCCTGGAGCACTCACCGATCAGCTGAACGACGCCACCTCCATCTCCAATCCGGCGGTTCTGGTGTCCAACGTTGGCGATGTCTTCTCCGGTGCGGAACAAACTGAAGAGGTCGGAGCGGTGATCGAGACGGCTATGACTACCGCGGGCGTCGACGGTGAAATCGATGAGGTCAAGCAGTCCTTGCTGGATGACGCCGCAGCCGAAGGGGCCGAGACCACCCAGCTGTTTGGAACCATTGGCGGGTTCAGCGTCATTGCCGGGATCTTGCTGGTGACCAACCTGTTCGTGATGCTGGCTAGTGAGCGCAAGACCGAGCTTGGAACCATGCGTGCCCTCGGCATGAGCCGAGGCTCGATCGTGCGTGGTTTCGCCCTGGAAGGGGCAATCTACGGAAGTATTGCCGCGGTGCTTGGAGCCTTGGCCGGAATCGGCGTCGGAACTGCCGTCGTTGCCTACGCCAGTAGTTCACTAAGCAGCAGCGGTGGAGTAACGCTCAGTCCTTCGATCCAGGTTTCAAGTCTGGTTTCTGGGGCCGTGATCGGCTTCGCTATCTCTCAGCTCACGGTTCTGTTCACCAGCATCAAGATGACCAATCTGAATATTGTTCGGGCCCTCAAAGACCTTCCAGAACCAAAAAGCGTTGGCCACCGGACTCGTAACCTGGTGATTGGCGTTGTCGGCATTGTTGGATCGGTTGTCCTCTGGGTCCTCTTCGGACAGACCCAGATCGGAGCGTTGCTTGCTCCCGTACTGGCAGCGATCTTCGCCATTCCTGTGCTCAGTCGGGTACTCCCATCTCCTGTCGCCACCAGTATTGGGTGTGGGGCTGGCCTGGGTTGGAGTGCCGTAGTCTTCGGGCTGCTTCCCGAGACCATGAAGAATCCTGAGATCGCCGTCTTCTTGTTGCAAGGGGTGATCCTGGTCGGTCTTGGTTCAACCATTGTTGCCACATTGGACGGTGTCTGGCTCAAGGTTGCGGACATGTTCCCCATCGGAGGTGTAGGGACGAAGCTTGGAATGGCCCATCCGCTTTCACGGCCAGTCCGGTCGGTCATGCTTGTTGCCATGTTTGCTCTTGTCTTGTTCACGGTCACCTTCATGGGCATCATGAACGCGGTCTTTCAAGCCCAAGGGCCAGAGATGGCCCAACGAGTCGGTGGCGACTACACCATGATTGTTGACTCCAATCCGACATCGGGATATGACCCAGCAGAACTGGCCGCTATCGCTGGTGTTGGGCTTGTCACCCCAGTACGGCTGGCGGACATCGAGATGGCCCACGACGTCTTGTCGGGCGAAGGGGCGGATGCGGAGGCAGAAGTGGTAGACACCTGGGAAGGGTCGCTTCGGGTGTCCTTTGTTGATCCAACCTTTGATCAGGTCACGCCGCCAGCGACCTTGATCCGATCGGAGTCTTTCGCCACGGATGCCCAAGCCTGGGCAGCAGTCTTGAATCCTGGAGCCGATGGTCAGATTTGGGTGATGTCTCCGGACTACAGTGATTTACGCGTTGATCAAACCATCACCATGTTCAGCGATAGTGGCGAGCCCATCCAAACGAAAGTCGCCGGACAAACTGAACTTGGCTGGATGGTCGGGTCCGGCATCTACGCCCCGGCTGCACTCGAGGTCCAACTATCCGATCAGATGTCTGATCAGACCTCTCCGACCAGCCGGTTCTACCTGACAGCCGAATCCGGAGCTGACCCCGAGGCAGTGGCCGCAGCGCTCACTGCCAATGCACCAGAACGTGGCATCAATGCGCGAGCCTTCTCCGACGCCGCACAGGAGGAACTGGATGGTCAGAAGACCTTCCTCACCATGTTGCAGGGCTACCTGGGACTCGGGCTTCTCATCGGAGTAGCCGGGCTCAGCGTGGTGTTGGTTCGTGCAGTGCGTGAACGACGTCGCCAAATTGGCATGATGCGGGCCATTGGCATCCCTGCTAGCCAGGTCCGGTCCATGTTCGTGGTTGAAGCGGTGTTCATCGGGTTGCAAGGAGTTGTCCTGGGTCTTGGGCTTGGCACGCTTAGTTCGTGGCAGATTCTGACCAAGTCCAGTGCATTCGAACGAGGACTTGGTTTCACTGTCCCGGCACTCTGGCTTGCCGGTCTGGCAGCGTTTGGAATCATGGTCTCGGTTCTTGCTGCCATTGGTCCCGCCCTGTTGGCAGGCAAGGAATCGCCGGCCGAAGCGCTGCGTTTCAGCGGCTGACGCGCTGGCTGGCTTGTGGGGCTGGCTTGTCGGGTTCGTTGCTGACCACTCCAGTTATGCAAGTGGCCCTAGCTTCGCTAGGTTCCCTGCATGTTCGTTCCTCGTGTACATCTGCCTGAGCACATGCCCCGGGCCCAGGGTCGCTGGATTGTTCTTGACCAGCGGCAACAGGTGCTGGTTGTTGATGGTGAGTTTCCTGCCGCCGACGAATCACCAGTGGCTGGCGAAGCGCAGCACCTTCTGGGTCTAGATGATGGAACGCCGTTTTGGGCGGTATCAGTCCTGGACGAAGCGGGGCTGTTAGAGGTTCCAGAAGGAGGGGAGTGGGTTGGCCTGCGAGATCTCTTCGGACAGGTCAGCGAGACGGACTGGGTCCTAGCGGGTCGGGCTAGCCAGGTCCTGGTGTGGGAACGTGATCATCAGTTTTGTGGTCGCTGTGCCACCAAGACAATCCACCATCCAACCGACCGGGCTCGTCAGTGCCCCAATTGCAAGCTCATGGCCTTCCCTCGGATCAGCCCGGCGGTCATCATGCTGGTGGAGCGGGAGGGACCGGACGGGCCCGAGGTTCTTCTGGCTTGGGGGCGTCAGTTTCGAGGCCGTTTCTACAGTGCGCTCGCGGGGTTCGTCGAACCTGGCGAGAGTCTGGAAGAGTGCGTGGCTCGAGAGGTGATGGAAGAGACTGGCATCGTTGTTGAGGATGTCCGGTACTTCAGCAGCCAGCCTTGGCCATTCCCTCATTCAATGATGATCGGCTTCAACGCCAGCTATGTCTCCGGCGAGATCGTGATCCAGGAAGAGGAAATTGTTGAGGCTGACTGGTATGGGCCAGAGAACCTTCCGCCGATTCCGCGAGGTGGCATGTCCATTGCCGGATGGCTGATCCAAGACTGGCTTCAACGTGTCCAGAAATCGGGAGGCTGACCTATCGAAGGTCGATGACGTCTTGGTCTGTTCGTGTTGCTCCGAGTTCGAGGACGATGCCTCGGATCTCGGCAATCTCGGTGCGAGCCTGATCGAGGCCAGCCTCGGACCTGACGAGCTGGTTCTGACTAGTCCGCCAGCGGCCCTTGAGTTCGGCGTTCTCCTGCTCGACTCGTTCCAGCTCCAAGGATAGGGACCGAAGGCGTCGGTGATAACGAGCCTCCTCGACGGCGTTGAGACCGGGACTAGCGGTCGTAGTTGGAACCGCAGGAGAGGTGCTGTCGCCTTCAGTGGATGACAGGGCGGATGTCGGATTGCTGACCGGTAATTGGATCTGCTGGATGACCACTGGCGGTTCGGCGTTTCGTCGTCGGCGATTCGCAAACAGCCACCACAGGACGCCCATGACGGCTAGGCCAATAGCAGCGCCCAACAGGAAAGTTCGTACCTCTGCTTCGTTCATCGCCCGCATTCCTCCCGTCCAGATCCACGTCTGACAACTTCGCCTTCGATAGTTGTAGCCGAATTCTGCTCAGATTGTGCTGTGGCTGCAACCGAGTGTCTGACTCTTCTACGCGAAACGCCTCGTCCTTTGTTCGCGCAATGCGAGGACGAGACGTTTCTCCAATCACGCGATACATCTGTCATGGGCGACCGAGCCCTGGGAGGATCGTCCACCGAAATGACGGCCGATCGAACATCCTGCTGGCTCGTATAAGACAGGCATCGAGCGTCGGATGATCCACCGGGTCTTGGCGGGCCCCTTGACGATCAAGCTGTGTGTTGAACTAAGCAAACTCCGAACAGCCCGGTTGGTCAAGGGGGTAGCTCAGCAAACTATTTACGAGATGCCAGTGATCTCTAGAAGCGATCAATCGCGGATGGAAAGACCAGTCTCCGGATCAAAGAAATGCATTCGAGTGGTATTGAAATTCAGTTCAACAGTTCCACCAAGAGTTGCGGCCGAACGAGGATTCACTCGAGCAACATAAATGGTACGACCAGACGAATCGGTAATCGCATCCAACGCATCCTCACCCTCAAACTCCGCATCCATAATCGAATACGACTCTGCATCCATCGGGAAATGGATAATGATTTCTGACCCCAACGACTCCATCATATGAACCGTGCTTGTCATCGTCTGGCCCGGAGTCGTACTGGACAAACCAGCATCACTAATATCCTCCGGGCGAATACCAACAACAATGTCCTTGCCAATGAAGTCACCCAGCTTGCTGTGAGTCTCGGTCACCACTGGATCAATCTCCAAGGTCTGATCACCAATCTTCACCGAAGGCGCCTCGACTGTTCCACCCAGTTCCAACTTCATCAGATTCATGGACGGCGAACCAATAAACCCGGCAACAAACACATTCGCCGGCCGGTCATACAGATTCTGGGGCGTGTCAGCCTGCTGCAAATAGCCGCGCTTCATGACCGCAACCCGGTCACCCATGGTCATTGCCTCAACCTGATCATGGGTCACATACAAGGTGGTGACGCCCAAGTCTTTTTGCAAACCAGCAATCTCGGCTCGCATCTGCACCCGAAGCTTGGCGTCCAGGTTGGACAGTGGCTCATCCATCAGGAACGCTTTTGGTTGGCGGACAATGGCCCGGCCCATTGCCACCCGCTGACGTTGGCCACCAGACAGGTTGCCTGGCTTCTTGTCCAACTGGTCGGTCAGGTCAAGAATCTCGGCTGCCTTGCCCACTCGTTCGGTGATCTCGGCTTTGGAGACCTTGGCCAACTTCAGAGGGAAACCGATATTGTCGGCGACCGACATGTGGGGGTAGAGAGCGTAGTTTTGGAAGACCATGGCGATGTCACGGTCTTTGGGGTGCACGTCATTGACGATGGTGTCGCCAATGGACAGTTCACCACCAGTGATTTCTTCCAGGCCAGCGACCATGCGTAAGGCCGTGGATTTTCCGCAACCGGAAGGGCCGACAAGGACCAGGAACTCGCCGTCTTGTATTTCGAGGTTTAGATCAACGATGGCGTGATATCCGTTTGGATAGACCTTGTTGACGTCCTTGAGTGCTACTCCGGCCATTGTGTAAAACCCCTAGTCGTTCGCGCGTAGTCGCAATTCAGTTGCGAGTGAGGTTGCAACCTACCACCCTGAGCTGGCAGGGGCTAGTGGCAGAGGTCGGTATTCGCCAAGAGAAATGAAAACGCTTACATTCGGACCTCAGTGTGAAACCCCAGCCAATGAAGAACTAGGATTCCAGCAATGATCGACTTGTCCAAAACTCCCGAGGATATGGACATCACCTGTCCTCGTTGTTCCCAGCCAGCAAGAGTTCGCTTGTATGGCCCGTGCGAGGCGTGTCGCGCACAATTGCGGACAACTCAACACGGTGAAAAGAGCGATATCACCGCGGAGGAATACGTTCCAAAGATGAATGTCACCCCCAACGCCATCGCCTCCAAGGACTAGGGCCTTCAGCAATGGGTCCCATCGCTTTTGATGTGATTGAGGTTGGTGAGGATCACTCGGTCGCTCTTCGCCGGGCTCAGGCAGTTAGCGAATGCGGGCTCCGAGTCGACCTCACCGAGACGGTTTCTGGCGTCTTCCGTCTCATGGTCCGAAGTGAGAGCGGCGAGAAGGCGCGTGCGGCCATTCGCCAACAGGTCGAAAACGATGCGGCTACCGACCCTAGAACGTCTTGATTGACGCCGGGTTACCCAGTTAGGAGCCGATCCGATTGGAAACAGCCATACTCACTAGGTGGCCAACCCCCTGATGTCTCCAAAACCATGTCTTCGCTGACCACCTCATCACTGACCACCTCATCACTGACCACCTCATCACCGACTACCTCATCACTGAGCATGTCCCCGTTGTTGTCTCCTCCTGATCTCACCGTTGGTGTTCCAGGGTCCAAGAGTCACACCAATCGAGCATTGATCTGCGCCGCGCTAGCGAGGGGAACCTCGCGACTGGACGGAATCCTTCTGGCGGAGGACACCTGGGCCATGCTGAATGCGCTGAAGGAACTCGGCATCGAACTGGTTGTTGATGAGGCCAAGCATCAGGTGGAGGTTCAAGGCTGCGGCGGGAAGCTGCCAGCGCTGGATCGAAGGGCGGCCGAGGACCAAAAAGACGTCAAGCTTGATGTCCGCCAGTCGGGGACAACCGGCCGGTTCTTGCTGCCAATGCTCACCCTGGGCTCCGGACGATTCACCCTCGATGGCGATGCCCAACTGCGGGCTCGCCCATTTGGTGAACTTGTCAGCGGCTTGCGAAACCTGGGTGCTCGGATCGAGGGGGAATCCTTGCCACTGGTCGTAGAAGGAGCAGGACTCCGGGGCGGAACGATGCAGATAAGCGGATCTGTCTCCAGCCAGTTTCTGTCTGCCTTGTTGCTGAGTGCGCCCTGCGCTGAAACTGAGGTAGTGATTGAGGTGACCTCCCCTCTGGTTTCCAAGCCCTACATCGACCTGACGTTGGCCACCATGGAGTCCTTTGGAGCCCGGGTCATCAATGATGAGTATCAGCAATTCGTCATCGAGAACTGCGGATACGGCGCAACGAACCTGACTATCGAACCGGACGCCTCTGCTGCGTCGTACTTCTTTGCTGCGGCCGCCATCACCGGGGGACAGATCACCGTCGAGGGTCTCGGGACGGAGACAATTCAAGGAGACCTGAAGTTCGTCAAGGCTCTTGAAGCCATGGGAGCGACCGTGGTCCAAGACAGCAACCGAACCACCGTGAGTGGCCCGGTTGATACCGGGCTGGTTGGCATTGAGATTGACATGGCCGACATTTCTGACACGGCCCAAACCTTGGCCGTGGTTGCTCCCTTTGCCGCTACTCCAACGCGGATTACTGGCATTGGTTTCATCCGCAAGAAGGAGACCGATCGGATTGGAGCTGTGGTGCAAGAACTCAGTCGGCTTGGTGTCCGAGCCATTGAAGAGGACGATGGGCTAGTGATCTACCCTGGCTCACCGGGCCCCGGTCTCGTCCATACCTACGACGACCATCGGATGGCCATGAGTTTCGCGGTATTGGGCCTGGTTGCGTCCGGTATCCGAATCGACAATCCTGGGTGCGTGGCCAAGACCTTTCCCACCTTCTTCGAAGTCCTCAACCAGCTGCATTCCGAACAGGGAGCTAGCTCATGAGAGCGGTATTGCTGCAGGGCAAGATGGATGCTCAGTTGGTTGAGGTTCCCGAGCCAGAGCTCGTTGCCGGCAGCGTTATCGTCGAGATTGACCGGAGTGGAATCGGTGGTTCTGACGTTGAGGCTTTTGTCAGCGGGGAGCTCCCAGCTCCAGCATGGTTTGGTCACGAATGGGTTGGTCGAATTGTCGAAGTCGGTGCTGGACTACCCGATCGCTTCGTTGGGGAGCCAGTAATCGGTGCGGTCCCAGCGCCATGTGGTGAGTGTCGTCCTTGCCAAGCAGGTCTGGGTTCCCATTGCGTTGTTGTGCTGGAAATGATTGTTGGGGCAGACCCGCTGGCTTCGACCCACGGGGCCTTTGCTGAACGAATCCGGGTTGACGCTCGGCGGATACAGCGACTTCCAGAAGGAATCGACATCAACGATGCTGCACTATCTGAGCCAGCGGCGGTTGCCATTCACGCCATCGAACGAAGTGGCGTTGGCATTGGTGATTTGGTCGTGGTCATTGGGGCAGGAACGATTGGCCTACTTGTGGTCGAGTTAGCGCGGATCGCAGGAGCGGCGCGGGTCGCCGCCATTGATCCTGAGGCCGCCCGACGCGAGCTGGTTTGTGACCTGGGAGCTGACGCCGCGTTCGCTCCTGGTGGTGAGATCGATGGCTGGTTGGAACGCACCGGTCACGGGCTTGGAGCCGACATCGTCTTTGATTGCTCGGGAAGCGAAGGTGCTCTTGCCGCAGCGATCACCCAGGTTCGGCGTGGCGGGTCGGTCATCGCTGTTGGAGTACCTAGCCGAACGCGCGACTCACTGACGTCCAAGCTTGTCGAGCGAGAGGTAACCATTCGGGCATCGCTTGGCTACTCCATAGCCGATGTCCGTCGCGTGCTTACCTTGATGGCCGAAGACCGCTTGCATGTATCCAGGATTTACCAAGATGACTTGATCGGCTTGAGTGAGGTCCCTGGGGTGATTCACCACATGGCTCAACACGGGCGGGCAGCAGGCAAGTTGCTGGTCGCCCCGTGAATGAGTGCGGCTAGTCCTTAGCCAGTTGGGACAAGAAGCTTCGAGCCCACGCCGCCGCGTCATTGTGCTCGACATTGGCTCGCAAGCCCTTCATCCGTGTCTGGCTCTGATCTGAATCCATTTCGACAGCTTGGACAATGGCGTTCTTCAGCCCATCAATGTCGTACGGATTGACCAACAGGGCATCGGTGAGTTGGTGGGCGGCCCCGGCGAACTCGCTGAGGACCAGGGTCCCCGTCTCGTCAAATCGGGAGGCGACGTACTCCTTGGCGACCAGGTTCATACCGTCTCGAAATGGAGTAACGAGCATGACGTCGGCCACCCGGTACATGGCCATGATCTGTTCGAAACTCTGTGTCTGATGGATGTAGTGGACCACAGGAAAGCCAACGCGGCCGTAGTTGCCGTTGATCTCTCCAACCATCTGCTCCACTCGTTCTCGCAGGCTGATATAGGCCTCAACCCGGTCGCGACTTGGTTCAGCCACCTGGATCATGGTCACCTGGGCCGGGTCGATGCGTTCCTCCGCCAGTAGCTCGCCGAAGGCTCGCAGCCGAACATCGATCCCCTTGGTGTAGTCCAGGCGGTCGACACCGAGCATGACTACTTCTGGTTGCCCCAGCTGTGCCCGTAGGTCTCGGGCCAGATACTGGATCTCCTTGGATTCGGCCGCTTCGGCATACCGTTCGGTGTCAATTCCGATGGGGAAGGCCTTTACCTGGATGCTGCGGACGGTTGTGTCGTCATCGGAGTGGACCGACAAGATGCCCGGTCCTTGATTTGTTGCCTCGTCCAGCCTGACGGCCAGGCGTTCGAAATTGGTCGCATCATCAGGATTCTGCATACCGATCAGGTCCGAGCCAAGAAGTCCCTGGGTCATTTCGGCTCGCCACGGCAGCTGGAAGAAGAGCTCAGGGGCGGGGAAGGGGATGTGGAGGAAGAAGCCAATCTTCAGATCCGGCCGGAGGTCTCGCAGCATCCCGGGAACCAGTTGAAGCTGGTAGTCCTGAACCCAGATGGTTGCACCCTCAGCAGCGACCTCAGCTGCTTGAGTGGCGAACCGCTGGTTGACTCGGCGGTACCCATCGAACCAGGTTCGGTGGTACTCCGACGGTTCGACCTTGTCGTGGTATAGGGGCCAGATCGTCCCGTTGGACATGCCTTCATAGTGCAGTTCTCGCTCTTGTTCGCTGAGCTTCACTGGGACAAGTAGCAGACCATCGTGGCTGAATGGTTCCAGAGTTTCCCCTCCGGTTTCGCCGGTCCAGCCAAGCCATGCTGCACCGTCGTAGTCGACCATGGCTGGGGTGAGGGCAGCCACGAGTCCTCCGGGGCTGGTGACCCACTTCATGCCACCAGACTCGCCACTGTCGCTCTGGTCGTTCTCACGTTCTTCGAGTGGAACCAGCTTGACCGGCAGTCGGTTCGCCACCACGACCAGATTGGCCTCATGTTTGGACATGCCCCCAGTATTGCTGATCGGAACAGTCTTGGTGCTCCAGGCGTTCCCTTGATTTACTCGTCCAGGTCCCACTGGACATGTGCCAGAATAGACCATGGCCAAGGCAGTAATCCGCGACGCGGTTCTGGACGATGCGGCCGCGCTTGGTCGAGTACATGTTCGATCCTGGCAAGCCGTCTGTGTCGAGTCACTTCGAGAGCTTGGCTATGCCGAGGCCATTCTTTGGGTCGCCACAGAAAATCGTCGAGCTCGTCGATTCTATGAACGGGAAGGTTGGCACTTCGACGGTGCCTCAAAGGTCGAGGTGATGGAGGGCGTTGAGGTTTCCGAAGTCCGGTATTGCCGGTTGCTTCGATCAGAGTAGATCGATGATCTGGTGCTGCTCTGGAAACCAGCTAGCGGTGCGTCAGACGTCTGGTGGTCGTGACCAAGACATGCATCAAGGCGACTAACGCGCCTTTCGCGCTGGGCATAGAGGCACTAGAGTTGAGGAATGGACAAGATCGAGAAAACGTTGGACAACATCCAACACCTCAACTCGCTAACGGGAGATGAGTATGTCGTAGAGGCGGCGCGTCTTGGTTTTGTCGTGACCGAGAAGGGTACGTATCTCAATCCCGACCATCCGGATCTGGACTTCCTTTCTGCGGCCGACAATCTTGAGATGATCACTCGCCTTTTCGAACGCCACGGACATGATTGGGTTCTTGCCGACGCCGACCCAGCGGTTTCGTGACTGACGAGTACCTCGTCAACCTCAACGAACTCGCACGGTGGGTCGATTCGGCAATGGGCAAGGGTGGAACCAGCACAGTGACAGCTGGTCAAGTCTCATCGAGAATAATCGGAACCTGCACAGCGCGTCCTGAGACCTTGATTAGTGGTGCTCGGAATCGAATTCCAGGGACAATCATTTGGTGGACAGCCGATGTCGATCATGGCCGCAAGACCATCGTGATTGTCAACATCGGCCCGCCGCCCCGTCCAGGACTTTGAGCTGATCAGATAGCCCTAGGGAGTGATTGGGGTGAGGTTGGAGCGCCAGCTTGAGTTGCCAGCTTCATCGATGGCCTTCACCGCGTAGGAATAGGTTGTTCCAGCTACGGCAGTGGTGTCTTGGTAGTCGCTGGTGGAAGAGGTGCCTAGCAGTGGGCCAAGGGTGCCGTCGGTTGAGCGGTAGATCTCATAGCCCGTGACACCGACATTGTCAGTTGAATCGTTCCAGTCGAGGGTGACATGAGTATTGGCCAGCCCAGCTTGAAGACCTGTCGGGGTGCTTGGCCGCTCCGAATCGGTTGCCGCCGACGTCGAACCTGTCGCCAGATTCGAGCGCCAGCTTGTGTTGCCTGCTTCGTCGAGGGCCTTCACCGCATAGGTATAGACGGTGCCAACGGTGGCGGTTGTGTCTTGGTAGTCGCTGGCGGTGGAGGTCCCCAGGAGTGGGCCGAGGGTGCCGTCGGTTGAGCGGTAAATCTCATAGCCCGTGACGCCGACATTGTCGGATGAATCGTTCCAGTCCAAGCTGATCGTGGTCAGGTCAGCGGATGAAAGGGCCAGACCCTTGGGTGAACTTGGACGCTGGGTATCAGCCTGAGAGCCAGCCTCTAGCGCCACAAGATTGGAACGCCAGCTGTAGTTTCCCGCGGCATCAAAGGCCTTGACGGCGTAGCTGTAGGAGGTGCCATCCACTGGAGTGGTGTCGACAAACTCGGTGCCACCGGATGGATCATTCACCGACGTTGTTGCCAACGCAGGCCCGACTGTTCCATCAGTCGAGCGGTAGATCTCATAGCCAACAACGGCGACATTGTCGCTGGAACCGGTCCAACGAAGGGCGATCTCCGCCGCCCCGCCATTGTCGTCTCGCAACCCGCCTGGTGTGGATGGCCGCTCGGCGTCCACCTGTTGTCCCGCTTGGCAGAAGCGGGCCAGATTGCCAACCCAGTTGCCAGCAGATTGGGACAACTGTCCTCCAACCCAGAGACACTGGTTGGGCGAGCCATGGATAGCCCATGTTCCTGACTTGCCAGAAAGCTCAACGGCGAAGCTCTCAATGTGAGCTCCAGTTTCGGCTTCATAGGCAAGAACAGAGTTGACCGGAGTCCAGTTGCCATCTGGAGCTTGCAGGGTGGGGAAGAGTTGACCGCCGGTCGATGGCTCCAGGTGGTAACTCCAACAGTGACAGCCTGCGTAGACGCGATTTCCCACTCGTTCGAGAGTTTGGAAGTCGCCGCCTCCAGCCAAGGGCCATTGGTTGATGAAGCTTGGAGTACCAGTGAAATGAACCTGTACCCGAGTCAGGGTGTCGGCATCAAGAACTTGGATCATGTGTTCTTCACCAGCGACAAAGACCTTGGTGTCGGTGGCGATTACGGCGTACTGGCGACCCGTGGACTCCAGGTTCGGGGTAAAGGGCTGCACACCATCGACCAGGTCCCCGTTTGCGGTCTGAACCGCGGCGAAGCGATCGCCGTTGGCGGCATCACCGTTGACGGTGGTGAAGAACCCGGCAACGTAGAGCCTGGTGCCATCCGGGCTGGGGTCAATATCCCAGACACCTCCACCGGCGACAACAGGATCAAAGGCGAGGTCTGGCGCTCCGGTGCTCAAGTTCACTCGGGCCACTCGACTATGGCGTTGGAAGCTTGAACCGCTACGAACATGAGAGAAGGTGCCGCCAATGTAGAGCCAATCGTTCTGGATGTCGATGGCTCGTCCAATGGCGTGGCGAGTTGACCAGGGGCGCTCAAGTCCGGCCCGCCAGGTTGGGTCAAGTGCTCCCGTTGATGGATTGATTGCGGCCAGACCGGCGGTGTCTGGAGCCCCAGCAATGGAAGTGAAGTCACCGGCTAGGAACAAGCGCGTGCCGTCAGGAGAGGCTTCGAGGGCGAAGACGCTGCCACCTTGCACGTCAGGTAGAAAGGTCGAAATCCATTGGCCATTGCTGGCGTTGAAGGCGGCCAACGCAAGACGAGGGCTGCTTTGTCCGCCGGGTCCGGATGTGACGGAGGTGAACTTGCCGCCGACATAGATGACATTTCCAATCTGCTCGATGGCCCAGACCGAGGCGTCAAAGTTGTTGGATTCTGACGCCATGACTCCTTCAACTCCCCAGATCGGGTCAGCATTGGGGGACAGCTCTGCTTCGGCTGAGGTAGGAGCAGCAACGGTGGCAACAGCGGACATGAAAAGCAAGAAGATGAAGAGAGTTGAGCGACGCACCGAGAGGCCTTCGATAGGGGGTCACTCTCAATATCGGCAGGGTTCTCGGCGGCCTGAGAGGTATTTCTGAAGGACTCGGCCTGCCGCTGAGCGGACTTGGCCCGCTATCGAAGAGTGAAACTGCCAGCAGGGTCTAAATCGACACTCCGCCCGACCCCTTCTTCATGCAACAGGGCGGCCATGGTGTCATCTTGGGAACAGCTGGCCCAGGTCCGTCTATTGGTTGGGGTTGTTAGCGCGGCCAGGGCTCGGATCGGGCCATCGCCTTCGCTGGATCGACCGTGCATAACCGTGTACGCCTCGATCGTCGCTGGCCCAGCGTAGGACGGATCAACCGTCGTGATCGGGTACGCGTCTACGGCGGCTTGCACGTCGGCAAAGCAATGGCCGCGAGGTCCCGGCTCAGTTGAATACAAACCAAGGGCGTGCTTAGTCAAGTAACCCCCATTTGCGGTGACAAGCCCAACCGATCCGGCATCGTCTCGGAGGACTTGAACCATGGTGGCGATCGAGTGGCTGACATAGTTGTTTAGGGGCCCGCCAGCGAAGGTCAGACCACCAGTCACGGTGAGTTGGCGATCCAGTTCAATTCCCAGTTCGGCGGCCCCAACCTGAACAGCGGACGGGAAACAGGAATACAAGTCAATGTGGTCGGCTTGGCTAGGTTCGGTGCCGCTGAGGTCAGCTAGCGCCCTTCCCGCCTCACCTATTGCCGGGGACGAGTAGAGGTTCTGGCGTTCCGAAACGGCATAGGTGTCATGGGCATCAGTCCCAGCTAGGGGGAAGACCCAGCGATCCCGCTCCACTCCGGCCGCAGTCGCTGTTTGGACCGAGCACATGACCAGACCCGCAGCCTGATCGAGGTCCCAGTTGGAGTTCATGGCCTTGGTATAGGGGAAGCCAACCATACGATTTGACCGGGTGGGGGTGACGATTTCGCTTGCCGTCATGGGTACTCGGTTCCAGCCGTATGGGTTGTCAACCGCCACCTGGTTGAACCCAGCCCACAACTGGCCTAACCGGGTGCGGTGTTGGGCAAGGGTTTCGCCATTATTGGCCCGAATCGCCGACTCGAATAGTGGATAGAAGTTGATTGGCGCTTGCATGCCCCGACTAGTTTCGAACTCGGTTGACATGGCGATCTCGGTCTGGAACCGCTCATCTGGTTCGACCTCAGACTGCTTGGTTCGGGGCCGAACCGTGTCGGTCTTGCGTTGGCGGCGGCGCGACCAGATAGTTTCGGCTCCGACGATGGCCACGGAGTCCAGCTGGCCTTGCTGAATCCGCTGGGCCAGGTGATTGACCAAGGATTGGGGTGTGTTACCGCCGTTTCGGGACAGGATGGTTCGAGCCTGCTCGGCCCCTACTGCGGTGGCCAGGAGGCGCCCCGGGTCCGAATAGCTCCACGCCCCTTGCACCACGGCGATGGCGCCAAGCTCGGCCAACAGGGAATGGGAGCCAGCGTCCTCAGCCGAGGCCTGACGCAAGACCTGTTCCATCAGTGCGACTGGCTCTAGGGCGTCGGCAGGGTCCTCTGGTCGCTGAGAAATCTGAGCCACACCAACAATGACGGGTGTACGTGGGTCAAGGGTCATGACCGGCGACTCTAGGTTGGCTGGATCTGGATAACCAGGCGAGCGTTAGCTCCACTAGTTTCCTTGGACGCACGGGCCGCCTTGTTTGCCGGATGGTACGAGACGAAGGAGAGGTCAGGGACTCGCGCGGCCGGTTCGAAGGACCAGGGTGTATCACCAACGGCGATGACTCGGGCCCCGGCCGCCAGCCCAGCACGCGCACCACTTTCGGAGTCTTCGAACACCAGGCAATGCTCGATTTGTGCTCTGAGCATGTGTGCGCCGGCAATGAAGGGCTCCGGATCGGGCTTGCCCCGCGTGACATCATCAGCAGTGACCGTGTTGGTCGGGATCGGGATTCCAGCGCCAGACCAGCGGGCCAACGCCAAGCGTCGGCTGGCCGAGGTAACAATGCTCCACCTGTTCGTCGGCAGGGAGTTCAAGAACTGAACGGCCCCATGCAGGGACTTCGTCTGGGGAGCGAGCTCCATCTCGATCTGCTCCAGATGAGCGATGGCCCGGTCCAGAGATGGCTGCTCCAAGTATTGGACAAGGGTGTCGATTGCTCGGACACCGGCGATCTGAGCGAGCAGGGTTTCGACATCGAGGGAGAACTCTTGGGCCAGCTTTGTCCAGGCGACTTCGACCAGATCGTGAGAGTCGACCAGGACACCATCATTGTCAAAGAGCACGGCTTCGGCTTCTAACTCTACAAACTCGGGCTGGTTCGATCGGTCGGGCATTAGGACAGTAAAGCAGCGAAATTGACCAAGAAAGCCCGAAGAAATCTACACTGTCCCCATGCGTTCAAGTCTTGGCCGAACGGTCATCAGTGTCTATAGCTGGACGATTTTTGCCATATCGCTTGTCGTATGGTTGCCAATGGTGGCCGTTGTTCGGTTGGTGACGGCTCCGTTTGACTCCGGCCGCTACGCTGCGGGCTACCTGTTTCGCAAGGTTGTTGTCTTCCATCAGAGAACCAATCCTCTTTGGAAGTTCACCGTCTCGGGCGAGGTCCCGGACAATCCCCGCAATCCCTACGTTGTTGTGGCTAACCACGAGAGCTTCGTCGACATTTTGCTGATCTCGCATCTGCCAATGGAGATGAAATGGCTGTCGAAGGACACCTTCTTCAAGATTCCTGTTGTTGGCTGGCTCATGAGCTTGGCCGGCGATATCAAGTTGTCGAGGGGTGACAAGGCCAGTACCGCCGAGGCAATCCGGCAGTGCCATGATCGGCTGCAGAAGAACGTGTCGGTCATGATTTTTCCCGAAGGCAGTCGTTCCAAAACCGGTGAGCTGCAAGAGTTCAAGAACGGGGCGTTCCGAATGGCCATTGATGCCCAAGTTCCAATCCTTCCGCTGGTGGTGCTTGGGACTCGCTCAGCGTTGCGTAAGGACGATTGGCGATTTGGCGACTCCGATGCTGAGGTACGAATTCTTGAACCAATCAGTACCGATGGATTGACAGTCGAGGATGTGCCCCAATTGCGGGACCAGGTTCGCTCAATTATTGAGAGCGAGCTTGCTTCGATGAAGGCCAACCGAGGCCTTCCCGTCGCATGACCGCGCTCAGCTAAGAATTTCCGCTATTTTCTGCGAGTATGCGGAACCGGCGGCCCTGTTCGAACGTCACAGTAGTTATGGCGTCCTCAACTCCAGCGATTCGGCCTGCCCGGATTCCCACTTTTTTGGCTGTTCTCATGCTGATTGTTGCTGGTTTTGCCTTGCCAGCAGGGGCAGAAACTGAGGTAGAAGCCACAACACCAGCTGGCGGTCGGTATCAGCCGGGAACTCCAACTCCGCTACTGATCACCATCTCCAGTGATCGCGCCATTGCCGGAACCCTGATCGCCACCGTCGACGGCATCCCCTCGGGTCAGCTGGACATTGAGGTGCCCGGCGGAAGCGCCAAAGACTTTGTGATGATCGTGCAGACCCCACCGTGGGGTAGTCAGATTTCGGTCAGGTTCGAGTCTCGAGACGGCAAGGACGACAAGACCATTCGGGTCAATCTGCAAACTGCAGGCAGCGATGAGCTGGTCGGTGTCTTGCCCGATCTGGCGGCCAGGAACCTGCCAGAAACCGCCGACCTGAGTCTCGATCTTGGCATTGCCCGGTTCTACAGCCTCGACCCCGACATTCTCAATTCGGGACCCGACATCCTGTCTCCTTTTGACCATGTGTTAGCCACTGCCCAAGACCTGAGAAATCTCGACCCCCAGCAGCTGGCCACGATTGAGCAGTGGGTCGGATCCAGCGGCGGTGTTCTTCTGGTTGATGAGGCTCCGGGCACGAACATCCCCTTTGCCGTTGACAACCCAGACGAAACCGTCACTACCTATGGCCTGGGAACGGTGATCTTTACCAATGGTGATGCAGCTGGTGGTTCCTATGACCGCATGGTGGGACCGACGGTGTCTCGCAATAGTGATGAGATGCCCTGGGGGAGCGAGGGATTCGGATCGTTCCCAACAACCATGATCCTGGCGCAGGATGCCGGGCTTGAAGTCCCGAGCATCAAGACGATCCTGATCCTCCTGGCTGGCTACACCGTCCTGGTCGGTCCGGTGCTCTGGTTGCTTCTGAAGAAGAGTCGGCGGGAAACCTCTTTCTGGATCGCGGTACCTCTGGTGGCATTGCTGGCTACCGGCGGTGTCTATGTACTTGGTCAACGGCAGCGACTCGGTGTTGCCACTGCCCATGCCACCGTCGTTGCTGATCTGCCAACGACACGTCTTGTTCGAACCGAGATCTTGGTTAGTTCGCCCAACGGAGGACAGGAAGGACTGAAGCTGCGAGACGGTTGGAAGGCATCGACGGTCCGCGTTGACGAGTCGTTCTTTTGGGAGGAAGGCCCCGGTCGGGTGCCAACGGCCCCTCAGGTCCACGGATCGGACCTCACGCTGGATCTGCCTCCGGGTGGCACGGGAACTGTTGCTGCCCAAACCAGTCAAGACCGAACCGACCCGGTGTGGGACATTGATCTGGTGGCCGACGGTGAAAAGCTGGTCGGTACCGTCACCAATCGTTCCGGCTACGAATTGGGTGAAGCCTTCCTAGTGGTTGGTCAAGGCCTGGTTCGGTTGGGAACAATCGGTGATGGCCAGAGCAAGGACGTGACCGTCACACCAGGGAGCGCCTTTTCACCCGAGGGCGATCCGTTGATCGAACAGCTCTACCGCCACGATCCCTGGTCCCCGGACCGTGACGGTGTGGTCAATGCCGGTGCTGTTGGCAATCTGCTTGGGGCCCATCCCAACCTGCGCGGCCCTGGCATTGCCCTAGTCGTTGGCTGGACCCGGGATGCCCCCGGCCCGTTGGACTCGACCCGAGGTGGACAGATTGATGCTGGCCGGACCGCATTCGTGGCGGTGGAACGAGTACAAAGCTCGGTCAACGGAGCGGGCACAACCGTTGTTGAGATGCTGCGAGGCATGAGTACTCGAGTCATTGACTCCCCGGCTGCTAATCAATGCAATGACTTCAGTGTGACCATGAGGCTGAAACCAGCCGTGGCGCCAACAACCTCTGATGCCCTCGTGCTCGCCGCCTCGAAACGATCCATCGCCGCCTTCGACGTTTGGGACGGATCCCAATGGCGACCAGGGGGAATGGCTAATTCAGAGGGTCAGCCCGAGCGGCTGCTTGGTCTGCCCGTTGATGCCTTTTCCGATGGCTCAGCCTATGTTCGCGTCACCTTGACTTGTGAGTTCTGGGGATCCAATGAACTCATGACCTTGCGTCCGCCCGAACCGGGAGAAGAAATCACCACCTGGGCTGAGGCAGCAACCGAAAGGGTAAGCAATGGTTGATGTTCAAGTCAGCCCGCCTCCACCAGCTCCGCCCTCCCAACTGGACCCGGACGCCATTATTTCTGCCCGTGGCTTGACCAAGAAGTACGGCCAGTTGACGGCCCTTGACCGGCTGGATCTTGACGTCCCACGTGGGTCGGTCTTCGGATTCATTGGGCCAAACGGGGCAGGCAAGTCAACGGCCTTTTCTATCTTTGCCTCCTTGTTGATCCCAACGTCGGGGACAGTCTCAGTTTGTGGACAGAATCCAATCACCGAGGCTAAGAAGGTCCGCGCCAAGATGGGCTACATGCCTGATGTGATGGGCGTGTACGAGCGGCTTCGAGTGGATGAGTATCTGGAGTTCCACGCCGCGGCATACGGCCTGCCTCGAAACGAACACGCCGACCTGGTTTCGGGCCTGCTTGAACTGGTCGATTTGGACGTCAAGCGTGACGCCATGGTCGATGGTCTCAGCCGCGGCATGAAGCAGCGTCTGTCCTTGGCTCGCTCCCTGGTTCATGACCCAGACCTGCTCATCCTGGATGAACCAGCATCGGGACTGGATCCACGAGCTCGAATCGAGTTCCGAGACCTGTTGTCCGAGCTGCAAGACATGGGCAAGACCATCCTGATCAGCTCCCACATCCTGGTTGAGCTCCAACAGATGTGTAGCCATATTGCGGTGATTGAGGCTGGCCAGTTGCTGACCTCGGGGGCGCCCCAGGACATCCTGGATCGTCTCGGGGGAACTCGTCGTGCGGTCGTGACCTTCGTCGGAGGCGAGACGGTGGAGTATCCGGTGGCTGACGAGATCGAGCAGGCCGCACTCTTGCGTCGTTTGATCGATGAGGGTCGAGACATTGCCGAATTCACCGTTGCTGTCCACGACCTGGAAGACCTCTTTTTGAGGATTACCGAAGGCATAGTCCAGTGAGTATTCGTCTTCCTAGCCTGCAAGCCATCAACCCGGTCCTGGACATCGAGCTTCGCCAGCGAAGCCGTTCACGGCGTTCGGTTGTTGTGCTCACCATCTTCTTGACCGTGATGGTGCTTGTTTCACTTCTGGTCTACGAGGCCAGTACGGCTACCAATGAGTTCAACTTCAACCCGGTTCAGGCCCTCACCAATGGGGTTGGCCGCAAGATGTTCGAGTGGGTGTTGGCGGCCGAGCTTGGCATCTTGTTGCTCATCGTTCCCGGCATTAGCGCGGGTGCCATTTCGGGGGAGCGAGATCGCCAAACCCTGGTGCCGCTGCAGGTCACCATGATTGGTCCGTGGGGTATCTTCATGGGCACGGTGTTGTCCTCCAGCAGCTTCATCCTGTTGCTGATTGTGGCCACCGTCCCAGTCATGGCGGTTCCTTACCTGGTTGGCGGAATCTCCCTTACCCAGGTGCTTCTGTCCCTCCTCAGCCTGCTCATCCTCGGGTTCCTTCTGGCGGTGATGGGGGTTGCTTGCTCGGCCATCTTCAAGCGAACCCAGATTGCCACCCTCATGGCTTATGCCCTGGTTGCCGCCCTGACGGTTGGCACCCTGATTGCCATGGTGACCGTCGGCGTTGTTCAACAGAGCCGAGGCCAGTTCGTCGACAACCCTCCGTTCTGGCCGCTCTACGCCAATCCCTTTGTCGCCATTGCTGATGCTGCTGGTGATATCTCCGGCCAGTTCGATGGACCATTCAGCCCGATCAAACGCTTCTATATTGAGACCCAGAACGGGTTCGATCAATTCGGAGGTTTTGAGGGAGACGTTGGTGCTGCGGGGTTCGATGAGTTCGGGAACCCGATCTTTATTGATGAGGGTTTTCCTGGTGCTCCCCAACGCCAGGCCCCGGCGTTCTCCGGCATCCCCTTGTGGGTGCGGTCCTTGGGAACACTGGCCGTTATCTCGCTTCTCATGTCGTTGGCCGCGGTGCGCAAGCTCAAGGCACCACGAACGGTCATGTCAGCATGACACACACGCACCCCAACCCTCAAGCCGTTCTGGCACCGGCAGAGCATGTACCAGCGTGCTGTAGCGGTGCCAGAACGGGAGTTTTGTTCCGATGATTGGCTTTCTTCACCAGCTTCGTTTGCGGCTGCGGATGATCTGGGTTCTGGCCACTGCCTCCTTGGTGGCCCCGCTGGTAGCCGGAGCGGCCTTGCTGATCGTTGTCATTGGCTTTGTCCGGCCTTACGGCTGGCCGGAGCGGTTGGCCCTAGGACTCGTCGTTGGCTCTGTGGTTGGGATTGTCTTGTTTGGAGTGATCCAGCGACTCCCCATCCCGCTGGTGGCCCGTTCGGCTGATCGTGGCCTTGGCACCAAGGATGCCTTTGGAGCTGCCCTGCAGTTCCAGGATCTAGATGGTCCCTTTGGTGAACGAATTCGTTCACGGGCGGAGGAGCTGTCGCTGGGAGCAGCGCCGAAGGAGGCCGCTCCTGTTCCCGATAGCTGGCGTCGTTGGGCCGTAGCCGGAGTGCTTGGAGTCGCGGCGGTTGGTCTAGCCTTTGGACCCAATCCACAGGATGAGATTCGGGCTGAACAAGCCGAGATTCGGGCCATCATCGACGATGCCGCCGAAGTCCTTGATGACCAAGCCGAGGTGCTGGCCGAGGATCCGGCAACCGAAGCCGTGGCCGAGGAGCTGCGAGACATTGCCGAGGAGTTGCGCCAGACTGATGATCTGGCAACGGCGGAAGAACTCTTGGCCGAAGCGCGTGAATTACTGCAGGAATCCAAGCCGGACGATTTCGCTTCTCGTCAGGCCGCGGTGACCGGATTGGAACGCAACCTGGCTGAAAATCCCTTGGCTGCTGGCGGCACAGCGGAGGAACAGCTGACGGAGCTAGCCGAAACGTTGGACGAAGCTGATGCTGATGAGTTGGCGGCCTTGGCTGATCGCTTGGAAGATCTGGCTGAGACTCAGGCGGCAGGCAATCCGGCGGCTGCCGCCGCCTTAAGTGAGGCGGCAGCAGCTTTGCAAGCTGGCGACATTGCTGGGGCCCAGGCGGCCCTTGGCGACGCTGCTCAGGCTCAGGCCGATGGGCAAGAATCCCTCGCTGCTGGCGAAGCGACCGATCAAGCTCTTGACGCGGTGGCTGGGGCCGAAGGCGATGTGAAAAAGGGCACCGGTCAGGGTGAAGGCGAAGGCCAGGGCGAGGGTGAAGGCGAAGGTCAGGGCGAGGGCGAGGGCGAAGGCCAGGGTGAAGGCGAAGGTCAGGGCGAGGGCGAAGGTCAGGGTCAGGGTCAGGGCGAAGGTGAAGGTCAAGGCCAAGGCCAAGGCCAAGGTGCGGGAAGTGGCGGACAGGGTGGCGGTGACGGTGCCCAGGGTCAGGTTGGAGGAGCCAGCGGTGGTACCGGTTCGGGACAGGGAGGTGTCGGAACTCCTGGTGGAACCGATCAACCTCGAATTGACCCAGGAACCCAAACCATTGTTGACCCCCTCTCACTCAACCCAGGCGATGAAGTGGACCTTGGTGGTGACGCCAGTGGTGCCCCGGGTGAAGTTGTTGGCAAGGGTGACGGACCAACAACCGCCGGCCCTGTTCGAGTCCCCCTGTCAGAGATCGTTGATGACTATGCCACCCGCGCAACAGCGACCGCCGAGCGGGGTCAGCTGGCCCCCAGTCAGGTCGAACTGGTTGGCGACTATTTCGACCTGCTCACCCGGTAGGGCCCACTCACCCCGCAACGAGTACTTCAGCATTCCCCGCAATAAGCCATTCCTAGCAACAAGCCATTCCCAGCAACAAGCCATTCCCAGCAACAAGCCGTCAGTATCAAGTCTTTCAGAAAGAAGCCTCATGACTCCCGAAGAATGCGCACAACGGGCCGAAGCCATCACCAACGAGATCGGCAAGGTCATTGTTGGACAGCGACAACTCATCTCCGAAGTCCTGATCTGCCTGCTGGCCGAAGGACATGTCCTGCTGGAAGGCGTGCCCGGTTTGGGCAAGACCATGCTGCTCAAGACCCTGGCCGACACGGTGGACATCCCCTGGTCGCGTATCCAATTCACCCCTGACCTGATGCCAGCCGACATTGTCGGCACCCAGATCCTGCATCAGTCGGCCGAAGGAGAGCGAGAGTTGCGGTTCAACCCAGGGCCCATCATGTCCAATCTGGTCCTAGCCGATGAGGTCAACCGGGCAACCCCCAAGACCCAGGCAGCCATGCTGGAAGCGATGCAGGAACGGGCCGTCACTGTTGCCGGTGAGACTCGTCTGCTGCCCCGACCGTTCCTGGTGATGGCCACCCAGAACCCGCTGGAGATGGAAGGCACCTATCCCTTGCCCGAAGCCCAGCTTGATCGCTTCTTGCTCAAAGCGATCGTGCCATTCCCCTCAGCCGATGAACTGGTGGCCATTGTCGAGCGCACGACCAGCGTCGTCAGTCCGGAAGCCAGCCCGGTATGTGACGGCGACACCCTGCGAGACATGATTGCCCTCACCCGCGAGGTTCCGGTTCCCGACCACGTGACTCGCCATGCGGTTGACCTGGTCATCGCCACTCACCCTGAGCAGGAGACCGCCCCCGAGGCAGTCCAGAAGTATGTGCGTTTCGGTGCTTCACCGCGTGGTGTGCAGTCCATGATCTTGGCGGGCAAGGCGCGGGCAATTATGGACGGCAGGCCATCGGTTTCCATTGAGGATGTGCGAAGTGTTGCCATTGCCGCCATGCGTCACCGCCTGGTCGTTGGTTATGAAGCCACTGCTGATGGCCGGACTGCCGATGATCTGGTGGCCACGGTGTTGGACACCGTTGGTGAGCCGACCTCGGGTATCCGGGGCGCTCCGTGAGCGAACTTCTACCGGCCCGCCTACTGGCCCGATTGGAGCGCCTCCAACTGCGTACTCGTCGCCGTCTGGCTGGCGGTCTTTCGGGCGAGCATCGCTCACCTCGCCACGGCTCCTCTCTCGACTTCGCTGACTTCCGCGACTATTACCCGGGGGATGACTTGCGACGACTGGACCTCAACGCCTTGGCCCGTTTGGACAAGCTTCTGGTCCGCCTGTATGACGCCGAAGACGATCTGACGCTTCGACTCCTGGTTGATACCAGCGGCTCCATGGCCGGACCCAAACTCAAGCGGGCGGCCGAGATTGCCGGAGCCTTAGGGTTCTCTGCCCTGATTCGGCGCGACATTGTGACTGTGCACACCTTCCCGGTGAACCAGCCAGGTCCCCGCTACCGGGGACGAACCGCGACGGCCACCCTGTTCAACCACCTATCGGGCCTCCAAGCCGGGGGAGAGACCCCGTTCACCCAGGCGACGAGCATGGTCCTCAACCAGCCCGGACCAGCGGGTTTGACCGTCGTCCTGTCGGACCTGTTGACGGCGGACTGGGAGGCAGGTCTTGATCGTCTGCCCGCTCGGCGCGGCGACTTTGTGGTCGTCCATGTGTTGGATCCAACCGACCTCGATCCCTCGGCCGGACATCCTCCACTAACCGGTGACCTCGAACTGATTGACGACGAAACTGGAGCCAAGCTCGAAGTGTCCCTGTCAGCCTCAGCGTTGGAGGACTATCGCGAACTGGCCCATCGCTGGGCCGACGATGTCGCCGACCGGGTTCGCTCCCGAGGCGGCTCCTACCTGCGAGTTCTCACCACCGACGATCTGGAAAGCACCGTGCTTGGCCCGGCCCGAACAGCAGGAATCATTCGATGAATGGCTGGGGACTAGCCAATCCACTGGGGCTCCTCTGGGGCCTCTTGGCCATCCCCATCATTGCCATGCACATCCTGCGGCCTCGGCGCATCCAGCAGTCGGTATCGGCCATCTTCTTATGGCGCAAGGTCGCCAGACCAGTCACCGCCGCCAGCCCCTGGCAGAAGCTGATACCCAGCTGGCTCCTGGCCGCCCAGGTCCTGACCGCACTCTTGTTTGGCCTGCTGATGGCTCGGCCGGTGCAGGAAACCGAGGCCCTGCTCAGCGAGCACACCGTGTTCGTCATCGACGGATCTGCGTCCATGCAATCATTGGATGGACAACCCAGTCGGTTTGATCAAGCAATCGACCGGGCGACCGAACTGCGACAGCAGGTCCCGGTTGGTGGTGACGTCAGTGTTGTTCTAGCCGGGGCCAACGCCCGTGCCGTGCTCACCCACTCGGCTGATGAGGGGGCGTTTGTCGATGCCTTGGGTGGCCTCGAAGCCAGTGATGGACCCGGTGACTTCGCCGGCGCCTTCGCCTTATCTGCTGGTCTGGACACCGTTGATGTTGAGAGCCGGGTGGTGTTCATCTCCGATGGTGGAGTGAGTGCCGCTGATCTGCGGGCTGCCCCGCTAGGAACCCAGTACGAGCCGGTTGGCAGCTCGGCTACCAATCGGGGTATCACCCAGCTTTCGGTCGAACCAGCCACCGACGGACTGCTGGTGCGAGCCACGGTCGCCCACTTCGGTGGTCCCGCATCCAGCCAAGAGATCCGCTTCGATGTTGACGGGGTAACCGTTGAGCGTCGCCAGGTGGACCTGGAAGCCGGTGGAGTGCTCAACCTCGCCGTTTCTGTTCCTCCCGGAGAGCGGGTCGAAGCCTTCCTGGAGGGCGAAGACGTCTTGTCCTTGGATAATCGGGCCATCGCCATCGTGCCCCAACGACCCGGCATTGATGTGCTGGTTGTTGGCCCCGACAACGCCTTCCTTGATGCTGGCCTCGGTGCCATGGCCGGGGTCACGGTGCAACACCTGAACAGCTTCCCCGACACGATCGACGCCACCATTGATGTGGTGATCGCTGACCGGGTGGCCGTGCCAGCATCGATAGAAGACGCTGCCGTCGGCTCTGATCTGCCCCTGCTTGCTATCGCACCCCCGAGCGGGGCACGCGGGATAACTTTGGTCGGGAGCAATGGCGGAACCGTCGAACGACCGGTGCTCACCCTGGTTCGGTCCGATGTTGGCCTGATCCGTGGTCTGGACCTGTCCGCGGTCCAGGTGGCAGAGGCCCAGCGAGTGACCGTACCCGATGGAGCCCAGGTGGTGCTCGGAGCCGAAGGCGCACCCCTGCTGGTCACCGTCCCCGCCGATCCCGTCCAGGGATTTGGGCCCATGACCTATCTGTCCTTCGCCTTGGATCAGTCAACCCTGCCCTTGGAAGCGGCCTTCCCTCTCTTGTTGGATCGGGCTTTGGCCGACCTGACCGGCCTGGTCAACCCTCCGGCTCGCTTGACCGTCGGCGCTGACCTGCCGCTGGATCCTCGCCTGACTGCGGTCATCACCTCCCCGGCTGGGACGTCAGAAACTGTCCCTCCCGGTTCCAGTTATCCAACAGCGGACCGGATCGGGTTCTGGACCGTTGAACAAGATGGCCGTACTCCTGTCGTGGTAGCAGTATCCACTGACCGGGCTGAGTCAGCGGTTGCTCCCGCACCGGACCTACCCTTCGAAACTGGCTTTATCGAAGCTGGCCGAAAGGACACCCGAGGGGAGCGCCCCTGGCTAGTCCCCGTCCTGTTGATACTGCTGGCCCTGCTGGTGTTGGAGTGGATGCTGGCTCGTCGTCGAGTTGGTGTTGCTCCTCGTCAATGGCAGCTGGCCACCGCTCTTCGTCTACTGATCGGCTTAGCCATCATTATTGCTTTGCTGTCTCCAACCCTGAAGCGTCCGGCCAATGATGTTGCCACCGTTTTCCTGGTTGATGTCAGTGACTCCATGGGCTTCGCTGGCCGGACCCAAGCCGTTGATGTGGTGCGACAAGCTTTGGAGGATCAGCCCGAAGGTTCGGTGGCCGGAGTAGTGGCCTTCGGGTCTGATGCCCGACTGGACGCGTTGGTTGACAGTCAGATTGGCTTCACCGGAGTGTCGGTCCAGATTGATCCTTCGGCTACCGACTTGGCCTCGGCGCTGCGTTTGGGAGCGGCAGCGCTGCCGGCAGACTCACGACGTCGCCTCGTACTGATCAGTGATGGTCGAGCCACGACGGGCGACGTCGCTCGGGAGACCGAACGGCTGGAAGACGAACAGATCCCCGTCGATGTTCTGGTGATTCATCCGCCCCTTGGCAATGATGCATCGGTCGCTGGAGTAGAGGCGCCATCGCTGGCTCGTGCTGGTGAGAAGCTCGCTATCAAGGTTCGGGTCGAAGTCGAGAGTGCCGGCAGCGGTGTGGTCACCCTGCGCCGCGAAGGCGAACTGGTCGGCCAGCAGACCGTCCAGTTGGAAGCCGGGGAGAATGTCGTCACCTTCTCTGATGTGGCAACGACAGAGGGTGTGCTTCGCTACCAGGCTGACGTACAGGTTCTGGGTGATGAGGTGTCGGCCAATGATGTTGGCTATGCCGCGGTTCCCGTGGTTGGGGCCGAGACGGTTCTGGTGGTTGATGGGGGGAGTGGTACGAGCAGCAGTGAGGCCGCTGGACTGGTGTCGGACCTGGAAGCGGCCGGGATGACGGTCGAGTCGGTGCGAGTCGATCGCATTCCCCCCATTGATGAGTTGACTCGCTACGCCTCCATTGTTCTGGTCAATGTTGACCGCCGCGATATGAGCGACGGTCAGGTGCAGGCTTTGACTGGAGCAGTACGTGACCTAGGCCGGGGCATGGTGGTCATTGGCGGATCTCACACCTACGCCCTGGGTGGCTATCGAGATAGTGACCTGGAAGAGCTTTTGCCGGTGATCAGCGAGATCACCGATCCTTTGCGACGCCAGACGGTGGCTGAGGTTTTGATGATTGACACCAGTGGATCCATGGGGGCTTGCCATTGTGATGAGGAAGGGCAGAACGGTCTTGGTGGAGGCAACCGGATCGATGGCGGCGTCTCCAAGACCGCCATTGCCCGCAACGCCAGCGCCCGGGCCATCGCTGCCTTGGAAGCGACTGACGAGGTCGGGGTGCTGTCGGTCAACGCTTCAGACAAGTGGGTACTGGATCTGCAAGCCTCACCCAGCCAGGCCGATATTGACACCGGGTTGAGCCAGCTCAATCCAGATGGACCGACCTTTGTCGACACGGGTTTGTTGACTGCGGCCGAAGCCTTACGCAAGTCTGATGCCAACCTGAAGCACATCATCTTCTTCAGCGACGGCTTCACCGAGCCTCGCTGGCTGACCCTGCTGGCCGAGCAAGCTGCCGATCTGTTTGCCGAAGGCATCACGGTGTCGGTAGTGGCAACCGGTGAGGGTGCGGCCAAGGATCTGAAACCTATTGCCGAAGCTGGCGGTGGGCGTTTCTATCCTGGCCGGAACCTGGATGAGATTCCCGAACTGATTGCTGAAGAAGCTGTGGTTGCTTCCCGAAACTTCGTTACCGAAGGCGAATTCTTTCCCCTGGTCGCCCGTTCGGGTGCGGCCAGTCAGGTCCTGACCGAATCTCCGGCCTTGTTGGGCTATGTGGCAACAACGGCTCGACCCACAGCTCGGGTCGAGCTTCGTATAGGGCCCGATGAGGACCCGCTGTTGGCTTCGTGGCAAACCGGTTTGGGTCGGGTCACCGCCTGGACCAGTGACGGGGGAGCGCGTTGGGCCGCCCCGTGGAATGGATGGGATCAGTCCCCGGACTTCTGGGCTGCGGTGGTCAAGGACACCTTCCCCGTTGTTGGTGATGGTGCGGGTCTGCAAGCGCAGATTGTTAATGGTGAGCTGCAGCTCCGTTTGGAGTCGGCCACGGAATTTGATGGTGACGCGTCGGCCGTTGTTCGGGTGGCTACGCCCGATGGGGAGAGCAAGGAAATCATCCTGGAACGTTTGGACGGGTCGACCTTTGCTGCCTCGACGCCGGTTGGCGAGGCCGGGACCTACGCCGTTGGTGCCAAAGTCAGTAGTGGTGATGAGGTTTCATGGTCCGGTATTGGACTAGCCACCCGGTCCTATCCGGCCGAGTACGCCACCCGTCCGGTTGGGGTTGATCCTCTGACTCGTATTGCTGATCAGACTGGTGGTCGGGTTGACCCGGAGCCAGCGGAGATGTTTGCCGAGCTGGGCACGGTGGCCGGAGTCAAGCGGTTTGATCTGTCGCCCTGGTTGTTCTGGTTTGCCATGCTGGCCTGGCCGCTGGCGGTGGCGTTGAGTCGCTTGTCGTGGCGTCGGGGTCTGGTGGCCCAAGGAGCGGCGGTTGCAACCACCACGGTTGGTGAACTCAAGCGACGCCTGCCCAAGATGTCCGAACCCAAGCTTCGAGGTTCACTTCCTTCATCGGTGCCCGAGACTGTGATCGAGCCAGTTCGGCCCCGTCAGGCAGTACCGACTGGTCCGCCCACCGCCAAGCCGCCAACAACTCCAGGCCCAACTTCGGCCGACGCGTTCAAGCCCAAAGCATCCAAGCCCAGAGCCCAGGGTCCGGCCAACGACGGTGCCGAGGATGACGATGGTTCGACGGTCAACCAACTCCTGGCCCGCAAACGCAAACGACGATAGGTACGAGGATCGAAGTGTTATCCGCTAGCGGGAGCCGGCAGCCAGCGCTGTTGCGTCCAGTCGTTGCTAGGCAAGCTTTGTGTTGCATTCGGCTGCGTGGGTTTCGACGCGCCGAACGAGGAGCTCTGGCAGTGTGCTTTCGAAGGCCGATACGGCCGGGTCGGCACTGGCTTCGTGGAAAGCCTCAACGACCTGAGCGGCTAGCTCCTGGCCCCGTGCGATTACCCAACCTGAGTCGGTCTGTGTCTGTGCTGCCAGTTCTTTCCAGCTGTTCTGTGTGACCGAAGTGATCTTGTAGTGGGCACCGATCTTCATGGCTGACTTGGCTTTGGGGAAGTACACATCATCGTAAGGGAAAGCGCTGGCGATGTCATACAAAGGAGCGAGGCGGACATCGGCGCCAGCCAGTAGCAACGAATAGTTCTTCGCGTGGGCATCGGTGCCGCCAATAAGCCAGTTGAAGAGAAGCGCCTCAACGAATCGGTTGGTGGCGTCACTGGCGGTTCTACTAGACATCACAGCACGGAACAGGCTGGCGATGTCAGATGGGGTCGGTCCGCCCTCGTTTTGATACTTGAGAGCGGGGTGGACACCGAGAGCCTGGCAAAGGTCTTCTTGGTGGACGCGTTCGGTGCCAACACGGTCGTATCGCGAAACGACGATGGCCCGTTCTTCTCCGAACCATTTCACCTCCGACGAGGCAGTTGTGAGGCCAAGCCGACGCGCCGCAGCGAGGCAGAGATGCTCGTTCAGGTCATGATCGTCGAGGCCTTCTGCTGCTGGTTTGAGAATGTGAGTAGTGGGAGTTGCACCATAGGGTCGACCCCAGCCGTGCTCGGCATCGAAGAGGAGGGCGATCTTTGGCTGGGCTCCCGCCAGGCTCCACTGTCCGGCCACGCCGGGCTTGATCCAAGCTGTGTTGTCCGCCCGAACCGCAGTGAGGAGCTCGGCCACATCTTGATCAGTGAGCCAGTCGACGGTGCGGTTGTCCAGTGGGTCCCGGGCGGCCGTTTCTGTCGTCACGACTTGCATCGCCCCAGGCAAGTCTGCACCAACATGTTCGATCAGCCCGTATGGATGTGAGGTCGTCACCGCGAACTGGCGTCCCCATCGTTCCAAGACGCGGTCGTTGTCGGGCAGCATGTTCCACAAGAATGGCTCAATGACGTGCTGCGGATGCACGCGAGCAGACACGGGCATTGACGTCGAAAGTGGCGTCGGGTGGGGGCGAGCGCGCCACTCGTCGTAGTAGCTGAAGGATGCCTTTCCCGCTGACCGTGTGATGGTGCCCACCACGCCGTCGACATGACGAACAACAAGCTCCGTCATGGTTGCTTGGTGTGTGTTCTGAGGATCTCATCCAGGCTGGTAGCCGGTGATGAGGTGATGCTGCTTGGTGGTCCGATGTCGGCAGAGATGGCGATTCCAAGAATGTCGAGTGTTCGCATGACCTTGGCAATACTTGCTCCTGGACTGCCTGATTCGAGGCTGGCGAGCCAGCGACGCGAAACTTCGGCTTGTTCCGCCAGTTGAGGTAGCGTAAGACCCGCTGCGAGCCGTTGGTCTCGTACTAGCGTTCCAAAGTCGTTCGAGTTCCGTAGTGGTATGGCCATGCGTTCTCCTCGTCGGCATGCAACATACTGCACTTGAGAAGCATCGTGCAGTATTTTGCACCTTTGAGTCGACGTGCGCTACTCGCCATACTTCCGCCAGATCGGTTCAAGCGTGCTACGGGTGGGGGCAGGCTTGGTGAGCTTCTGGTCTTTGACCGTGATCGTCTGATTGAGTGTGACCCGATCCAGCAAGGCGGTGAACTGGGTGGGACCATTGACCGAGATGATCGTGGCTAGGAAACGATCCTCGGAGTGGTGATCTGAGGATCGAAACGCCAACTGCTGTCCGGTTGCCAGTTCGTCGGCTACCGCCGGGTTCGTTGGCATGATCTGAACAATTCCTGACGTGGCTTCGCTGGTGATGACGCCATCCAATGGGGTCAAAGCTGTGGGTTCAGTCATGAATAGATCCTCGATCGTTCTCTTGGAGACCTGTTGTCATCTGTAGAACTTTCTCGTGCCGATGTCGTGGGTGCTGGAGCTGGGGTTAGTCGAACAGATCTGCTATTGCCTTCGCCGGTCGAGCTCTGCGAAGTGCGAGCAGCTTAGTGCTCGCTACATAGTGGGCTCCTCGGTTTGCTCCCCGCGGGTCAAGGAGGCCATTAGTGACAAGGACTCGAAGGTCGTTGGTGGCGGTTTGCTTTCCGACCTGATGACCAGTGGTGGACTTGACTGACTCGATATAGCTCGAATTGCGGACGCGGTGCCCCATGATTGCGTCATAGAGCACGGCCACGGATCGGTCATTGGCGCCCGCATCGTTGGCTGCGCTCTCAAGGATCCCCCAGAGTTCTTCCGCTTCGGCGATCCGACGAGTCAGCATGGTGGACTGGATGTGGTGGGCATTGAGGCAATAGCGGATCCAGTCCCGCGCATCGAGGTCGGAGGTCCAGTGGCGGCCGCCAACGCTTCGAAGAATGTTGTAGTAGCCCAGCGTGTTGGTGCCAAGGTATTCCTCGATCGATGCGAATTCCGGGACGAGCGTTCCGGAGCGAGTCAGCACGAGGGTTTGCAAGATCCGAGACATTCGCCCGTTGCCGTCCTTGAACGGGTGGATCTTGACCAGGTTGAGATGGGCCATCGCGGCGTCAACCAGAGGCTCGCCCGTCGCTGTATTCAGATGATGACACAAGGCGTCGACAAGCGGAGCGGCCAGCTCGACATCAGGTCCGGTGTATTCGGCTTCTCCGGTTGTTGCGTTGACGACGAAGATGTCGCTGGGTCGGATGAGCCCGGGGTGTGCACCAAGGTCGAACTCGGTGGTGATGAAATGGAGCACTTTGAGCAGTCCGGTCGAGTACTCAAAGTATGGGTCGCGCGCGGCCTGGAGCACGTAGGTCATCGCCCGTTGATAGGACCGTACTGCTTCGACGGCGACAGTTTCTTCAGATGCCGTAGCCCCGGCAACGACAGCGGCGGCGTCCTCGAGAGAAACCACGAACCCCTCGATGGAGTTGGATCCCCGGATAGCGGCTGCCTGCGCCTGGCGGCGCATTTGGCCGACCCATCGACGCGGTTCGGCGGTTCGGTGGCGGAGAGCGGTTTGAAGCTGGGTGATCTTGTCGATAGCAGCAAGCTCGACATCGACCAATTCTGGCGTCTCGATGATTTGGACACGAACGGACACGATTATGATTATATCATCAATTGATGTAGGAATAGATCGGTATCTGTTAGTCGGCAGGGCTCGTTCAATGAATCCTGAAACTGCTCATCTACTTCCTAAAGCCTTCAGCCCCAAGAAACGCGCAGTCCGCGACGAGAAATCGAAACAAGATCGTAGCCGGGGCTGGTCAACGGAGTTGATGGCAGCAGCCGTGACGAGCCGGACAAGGCGTTAGTGATCGTGGACGTTGATGACAGAGACTCTGGACTGATGTGTGCTGATGAAAGACTCGAGATCGTTGCTTCCCGAACTCCGCTCGGACGTGACAATGGTGACCGCAGACGATGGAGTGAGAATCGCCGTCGCGGCCACGGTTGCATCGGCGAGATCGCTTGATCCGCGGCGATTCACTTCGAGAATGGAACCAGCCTGGGCAGCAATATCTCGATCAAGATCGACGACAAGAGCAGCATTCAATACTCGGTCGACTCTGGCGGCATATCGCCCGCGGCGGGTTTCGGCGATCACGTTCGCGGGGACCAGGATGGAACCACCCTCGGCCAGGTGAAGATCGACCAGTGCCTTGACGTGATCAGTGGTCACATCGTTCGCCTTGTTGATTGCCAACAAGGACACGGCCTCACTGTCGAGTACAAGAGCAATCACTCGGAGCCAGCGGCCCGTCGGGCGACTGCTGCCTCAGACATTCTTTCTTTCGCCCAGGCGTGGGCCTCATCGCTAACCGGCCCGGTCTCTTGCGCCAATTCGTCGAGGAGTCGTTCCATTCGTCTTCGTTCGATATCACGTCGTACCGCGCTATTGACGAAAGCGCTGGCGTTGTCCTCGGCGAATTCATCAACACCAGCGATGACATCGGCATCGAACGTATAGGACTTCTTGACCTTGCTCGCCATCGTTCTATCCTACCGATGGTCGGATAGAACGTCAAGATCGGCCGGAAGGAGGACGTGCAACTCGGTCGAATGGCCGAGTGAAGACAGGCCGGATCGGCGATGTGCTCCCGATGTCGGATCATCAGGATGGGGTTTCAAGGAGCCCATGATGAGAAACAAACAAAGCCTGCCAACCAAGAGAACGGCGCGAGCAGTAGGTGCGCTCTATATTGCGGCAACGGTGGCCGGTGTTGCTGCCATTGCCCCCATCCTGTCCCTGATTGGCGCCGATGACCGGCTGGCCAAGATTGCTGCCAGCAAGGGTCAACTGATCTTGGCTGTTTCTTTCGAGTTCATCATGGCGACTTCGGTTGCTGGTGTGGCCTTCATGATTTATCCGATCCTCAAGAAGGATGCGGACTCCGAAACCAACAAGGGCATGGCCGTGTGGTACCTCGGCAGTCGGATCACCGAAGGCACACTGTTTCTGATCGCCATTCTGTCCAGGCTGGCGCTGTTCACCGTGAGTGAAGAGTACGTCAAAGCAGGCTCTCCGGATGACTCCTACTTCCAAACCGCCGGTGAGGTATTGGTCGCTCTGTCCGACCATGCCTACATGATTGGACAGTCGGTGTTCTGCATCGGTGCGATGATGCTGTACTACCTGCTGTACCAGTCGAAGCGAATTCCACCATGGTTGTCAATCTGGGGGCTGATTGGTGCCCCGCTCATGCTGGCCGCTGGATTCCTGGTTCTGGTAGACGGCGACCCCAATTCGCCGCTATCCACTGCCTTGTACGCACCGCTTGCGTTGCAAGAAATGGTCCTGGCTATCTGGCTGCTGATCAAGGGTTTCAACCACCGGGATAACGACTACGCAGAGGCTGCAATGTCTTCTGTTCGACCACATTCGGTCACGGTCTGAGGGCCCGAAACTGGGTCGCGGCTTGGGCACTCTGTGCCGGGTGTCTCACGTTTGGCGCTAGTTGTGCCGATGGGTAGCGAAACCGATCGAACGAGGGCGGCCCCATGAGCGCAAACGAAACCCTAGATATTGGTGATCTGATCTCCGAAGTCAAAGCCGACCGTAACCGGGCGGTCGACTTCTATAAGGCAACGGCCATGGTGGCGGTTGCCTTTGGTCATTGGATGGCGATCGCAGTTTTCAAGGACAGTGACGGCGCTCTGGTGGCCAAGAACGCCTTGGAGTTTGACTACTCCTTGGCTTGGGTGACCTGGGCCTTGCAGGTCATGCCACTGTTCTTCCTAGCTGGTGGCTTCTCCTCAGCGGTCTCGCTTGACTCGCACAACCGCAAGGGTGGGCGTCCCCAGGATTGGGTGGCCAATCGGTTGCGGCGAATGATGTTGCCGACCATGATCCTGGCGTATTTGTGGATTGTGGTCCTGGCCGTTGCCGCCGTGGTTGGCATTGGCGACATGGCCTTTCTCGGCGCGGCCGCGGCCGCCATTCCCCTCTGGTTCTTGGCCAACTACACCATCGACACCGCCATCGCCCCCATCACCCTTCCCCTGTTCCGCCAGAACCCGCTTATGTTCTTTCTGGGCATTGGTTCGGCCTTCACCCTGTTCGAGATCTTGGGCATGGTCGGTGTTCCCTACATTCATGGCGTCAACTGGGTGATTGGCTGGCTCATCTTCCAGATCCTCGGCTTTGCCTGGAAGGACGGCCTGTTGCCCGATCGTAGGTTGCTGGTTCTGATCGCCCCGATCTTGTGGGCTGTGACCTACATCGTGGTCAAGCTTGGACCGTGGCGAGCATCGATGGTCAATGATGGGGAGGAGACCTTCAATCCAACCCACCCCCCATCCATTGCCCTGATGCTGTTCGGCCTGGCCTATTGCGCCACCGCCCTAGTGCTTGCCCCCTACATCAACACCTGGTTGGGCAAGTCGGTGGCCTCGTTCAAGACGGTGGCCATGCTCGGCGGGGTGGGTATGAGCGTCTATCTGTGGCACTTCTCTGCCGCGGTAGTTGCCGGTGTGATCTTGTTGTTCACCGGTGGCCTGCCAACCGCAGATGTTGGAACCGGTGCCTGGTGGATCCAGAAGACACCGCTGATCGGATTGAGCTTCGTCATCTTGATGGCCACTCTCAGCCTGGTCAAACGATTCGAGGTGCAAGGTCTGTTTGCGGCCAAGGCGCCGTACCAGGGATCGATGATCCAGATGCTCATCTCGGCCGCGCTCTTGTCCGCAGGGGTGAAGCTGTGGACCGGTGGCTCACCGACCAAGATCGTCATCGGCCTCACCCTGACCACACTGGTGTGGCACCTGGACCTGAAAGCCAACCCGATCGGCCGTTCGCTGGCTCCGGTCGAGGTCGACAAGGACTGATCTAGCCAAGACTGAGCCAGCTATGACTGAGTTAGTCAAGACTGTGAAGCAAAGATCTGGGCACGACTTCTTGTCACAATCTAGGTAGTTGGTGTGTCATAGGGGCATGAGCAGGTGGGAGCATCAGGAGTCGGAAGGGTCAGCCGAGCCGCAACTGAGCGATTTCGAGATCTTTGCTGACCTGTATCCGCGGCTGAGGCGCTTTGCTGCGGTGGTGGCTGACCTGGATATGGAGCCCGATGACCTGGTTCAAGACGCCTTGGCCGCGACCCTGCGACGTCATGATTTGTCCGAACTCGACAAGCCCATTGCGTACCTGAAGCGGGCCATCGTCAATTCGGTGAGCAACCAGCGTCGCCGAGCTGGAACCTTCCGGCGCCTTCTCCCCAAGCTTGCTTCGGCATCATCATCATCTGATCACTATCCCTCGGACCTGGCAGTCCTTGATGAACTTGCGCCCCTAGACCGGGCCGTGATCTTTCTGGCTGACGTCGAAGGCCAACCCCACGCGTTGATCGCTCAGGAGCTGGGACTCACCCCTTCGGCGGTGCGCAAGCGGGCCCATCGGGCACGAAAACAGCTCCGACGCATCCTGCAACCAGACCTCATTCCAATCAGCGAGGACAACGCATGAGCAACAACGACCTGCTGGAGCGTCGAGCCCAACGTGGCACGACCCGAGGGGCCGCAAACGTCTGGGCTGCGGCCCAGCCACAATCTGCACCAGCATCCAACGGCTGGCGCCCAGACTCAAAGGTGTGGCTACGACTGGCCCTAACCCTTTCGGTACTCGTCGCCGGGTTAGTGATCCTGCAAGCCATACCATCTGCTGGCCCGACCAAACTTGATGTTGCACAAAGCACCGAGCCGGATCGGGACCCGGACGTGGTGACCGATAGGGATCCGGTTCTGGATGTCGACCACATCCTGGTTGAAGGCATGGATCTGAAACTGGTAGGCCGCCCATTTGATCCTGACGCCAAAGAGTTCCGGGCGGAGTCGGTCGATCCCAGCGGCTATTTCGGGCGTACGACAAGCTCGCAGATATTCGCCGATCCCACCGACCCGTTCAACAATCCGATCATTGGCATTGACAATCTGCAAGGTGGCGGCTTTCGCCCGTGGGGAGCCAATCTGGGAGACACCCCGCTGGAGGAATTCACCAACCAGCTGAGCCAGGAGAACGGGGCATGGATCCTGAGTGCGGACAGTGGTCTGGTCGAGGTCGCCAGCTTCCAAGACGACCCGCTCGAGCAGCAGAGGTTTGGCTGGGAGTTTGGCTTTGAAGAAGGAAGTGACACCGTCACCTGGGAGGCAGCACTCCACAATGGCGAAGGAGTCTGGCTCTGGGTAGCCCGACTGCTCTCACAGCGTGAAGGAGGACCAACCGAAGTTCGCATGACCGAGTCGCCGGTTGTCGGTCAATCGGCGATCACCATTGGTGGTGACGGCGAGTACGCCAGCGTTGTTTGGGTCCACGATGACTTGGTCTATCGGTTGTCGGCTGGCGAACTGCGTGGCAACACTCACTACGGCCGATCGGCGGAAGACGCACTACCGCTGCTTCACCTCGTTGGTGATGAAGAATGGCAAGAGGCGGTGTCTCAAGCCGAGAGCATCCCGATCCTTTTCTCCATCACCCTCGCTGCGCAACTCCTCTTGCTGCTGGCTTGGGTGTTGAGCGGCATCTACTTCGCCCTGGTGAAGCGCCTTCGTTGGTTGGCGGTTCTTGCCTTGTTGGCTCTAGGAATTTGGACGTTCTTCGGTCCGACAAATTGGTTGCTACCTCCGTTGGCCTTCGGCTTGCTTGCCGTCTGGCGTTACGCCTTGAAGTAGTGTCAGAGCCCATTCAGTCGGAGCTTAGGTCTTGATTCGCCCAGTCTCGTAGGCCCACATGGCGATCTCGACCCGATTGCGGGCGGCCAGCTTGGTCATGAGGTGGGTCAGGTGAGTCTTGACTGTGCTCAGGCTGATGTGCAACTGCCCGGCAATTTCAGTATTGGTCAGTCCGCTGGCCACGGTGAGCAGAACTTCTTCTTCTCGTTCGGTTAACGCCTCAATTGGTTGCACTGGCTCCAGTGACTCGCTGGCGCTGCAGAATTGGGCCAGCAGGCGAACGGTGACGCTTGGAGCGATAAGGGCATCGCCGTTAGCGGCGGAATCGATCGCCTGGACCAAGAGCTCGGGGCCGGCATCCTTGAGCAAGAAGCCCCGGGCCCCAGCCTTGAGCGCACCGTGCACATACTCATCCAGGTCAAAGGTGGTGATGACCACCACCGCCATTGGATCGTCGACGTCTGGTCCAGCCAAGAGTTTGGTGGCCTCGATGCCGTCCATGTTGGGCATCCGGATATCGAATAGGCAGACATCGGGTCGCAGGCTCTGGGCTAGCTGGACGGCTTCTCGCCCATCCGCGGCTTCACCAACCACATCAATCCCGGGCTGGGCATCAAGGATCATCCGGAGTCCCGTGCGAATCAGCTCCTGATCATCGGCGAGAAGAACACGAATGCTCATCGTGATGTCACCTGCTTGGTCCCGCGGTTCGCCCCAGCAGCGCTCATTGCTCCGGTTGCTCTCAGTGCCCTTGGGTCCCGGGGAAGTTCGGCTCGGACGAACCAGCCTGATCCTTGGTCGGGTCCATAGGTGAGCGTGCCACCGACTAGGGCTGCTCGCTCTGTCATTCCGATAAGCCCATATCCGTTGACGTCCAGAGTTGCAGAACTGGGCTGGCCATCATCGGTGACCAGCAAGGTGATACCATCGGCGCCACCGGTGACTGTAATGGTTACGCGTGTCCAGCCTCGGGCGTGGCGGACAGCGTTGGTGGCCGACTCCTGCGCCAGTCGATAGATGGTGGCCTCGATAGTCGGAGGTAGAGCTTCAAGGTCGCCTAGCAGATCGACCTGTACATGTCCCGGTCCGCCGATGGTGCTCGCCATCGACTTGATGTCGGCCAGCACGGGCTGGGGACGAAAGTCGGCTTCCTCGTCGCCGCGAAGACTTCCAACCATGAGGCGCATCTCACTCAGAGTCCGTGCTGCCTCGTCCTCAATGACTTCGAGTGCCTTCAAAGCGGCGCTCGGATCGGTCTGTCCGACCACTCTTCCCGCTTGGGCTTGGATGACGATGGCTGAGACATGATGGGCAACGGTGTCATGCAGCTCTCGCGCCAGCCGCTCCCGTTCCAGTGCCTTGATCTGATCGGTTTGTCGGAACCGTGCGGTAGTTGCATAGCGAACCAGGGCACCCAACAGGGCCGGAAACGAGAAGAAGACGAGAGCGCCAATGGTTTCGCCCACACTCGCATAGTCCCGAATGGACCCAATGCTGAACATGATGAGCATGAGCGGCAGGCCAATGGCGATGTGTCGCCCTGAAGCCCAGCGGAACACGGCATAGGGAAAGAGCAAGATGCTGGCCGTGGTGTAGAGCCCGATGGCTTCGTCGGTGTTGAGTAGGGCAACGATCTCAACCAGGGAGATGGATCCGAAGGTGACGAGCATCATCAGCAGCGGACTCGTTCGCCGCCACATCAGAGGAACCACCAGGGCCGCACCAAAGACCAGCGAGAACGGTCTCCACACCAGATTGGTTCGGAAGATGCCCTCCAGAACGGCGCTGGTCAGCAGCAGTCCGAGAATGGCCCAATCACGCCATACCCGTTTGGGCGGGTCTGGAACAGCAGGCTCCTGGAGGAGGGAATGGAGGAAGGTTGGGGTCACCACGCCATTGTAGGAAATCGACTAGGCCGAATTCATCGGCCGAAAGTAGGAACTCGAGATCGAGACTTTGGACGAGGCAGAACTGGCCAAATCGTTGATTCGCCTAACGGACTGCCCATTCAGAATGAGGATCCGACCGTTCATGCTCGCGGAAGCAGTCATGAACAAGGAAACCAGTAAAAGGAAGACGGCATGTCTCATCTGTTGTACCGATTGGGGAGGTTCGCGGCCCGCCGACCGTGGACGGTCATTGGAATATGGCTGGCGGTCACGGTTGTTGTCGTTGGCTCGTCCGTGACATTTGGGCGTGAGCTCGAGGACACCTTCGACGCTCCAGGTCTTGACTCATCCGAAGCACTGGCCTTATTGACAACCGCCAAGTCAGAGTCGGCCGGTCTAGATTCGCTGGTCGTTCTCACCCCCTTGGATCCGCAGGAGACGTTCTTCGACTCGCCTCAAGCCCAAGCCGAGCTGGCTGCGGTTCAAGCCAGGGTGATGGGATTGCCCAACGTCCTGGGCAGTACCGATCCGGCCGGGGTATTGATTGAGGACCCCGAGCTAGCGGTGGCCCAGAGCTTGGTTTCTCCTGATGGGAGGATTGCCCTGATCCGTATCCAGCATCCAGTGGTTGAAGAACTGGATGCTGGTGACCTGACCAATCTGCAAGAGATGGCTGCTGAGGCCAGGGACGATTCTTCGCTCCAGGTCGAGTTGAGCGGTGGCCTCTTTTTCATGTTTGCCGAGTCCGAGACAGGAACGGGCGAGATGCTTGGGCTGATCGCAGCCGTCGTCATCCTGCTGCTGGCCTTCGGCTCCCTGATTGCCATGGGACTACCCGTTGGCATGAGCCTGTTTGGCCTGGCTCTTGGAGTCACATCGATGTCACTGGTGACCTACGTCATCGAGATTCCGAGCTTCGCCCCACAAATGGCCAGCATGGTTGGCCTCGGGGTTGGCATTGACTACGCCTTGTTCCTGGTGACCCGTCATCGTGAGTTTCTGGCTCGCGGCATGACAGTGGAAGAGTCTGTTGGTCGAGCGGTTGCGACCGCGGGCCAAGCCGTTGTCTTTGCCGGCGGCACCGTCGTCATCGCCATTCTCGGACTCTCGGTGGCAGGGGTTCCCTTCATGACCGCCGCTGGGGTGGCTATCTCGGTCACAGTCTTGATCATGGTGATTGCTTCCATCACCCTCCTTCCCGCCTTCCTTGGCCTGGCCGGGGGCTGGATCAACCGGCTGGCTGTTGGCCATCTGGGTCGTCGAAGAGGTCAAGCGACTGGACCAGCCCCAGTCAGTCGAGGCTGGCAGCGTTGGGGGGAGCATGTGTCAAAGCACGCCTGGGCCTACGCCATTGGTGTTACCGCGTTCTTACTGGCGCTGACTGCACCGGTTCTGTGGTTGCGGTTGGGTTTTCCTGATGATGGTTCCACTAGTGCGGAGTTTCAACTGACGTATGGTTCGCTTAGTAATGAGGAGTTTGTCCATCTCATCTATACCAATGTGATGGAACGGACCGCGGAGCCGGGGGGTTTTGAATATTGGCTCGCCAAGATTCGTCAAGGAGAGCTCACCCGAGGTGACGTGATGTTCTACTTCAGTTAGTCCGCAGAGTTCAAGGCCAAAACGGGTACGGGCAGTTAGCAAGGCCCCAGCCAGATTGGGTGAATCGCTCGACCTGACTGGGCGGTGCTCAGCTAGCGCCCTCGGCTGCCGCCTTCAGCCCTTCGTTTTCTTTGCTAATCGCGCTCAGGATTGGGCGTCGGAGCATGGCCCCGAGCGCAACCTTGCGGGGCCCTTCAAGATCTACCCGAAGGGAATTCGTGGTCCCCGTCTGACTTGGCGTAAGCAGGTGTGTCGCCGTCAAGGTCGTGCCCGCCATCCTCGTACTCCAGGCGAAGCCTGTCGGGGGATCCACCAGTGTGACGGTCCAGGTCTTGGCCCGCTGACCTGGCTGCTTGATTTGAACCTTCGAGCCGACCTTGAGAGGGCCACTATCCAGCCGTTGGATGGAGGTCATGGTGGGGGTGTGGTCGGGCCACTTCTCGACGTCCAGAGTGATGTCCCAGACCTTCTCGATTGGTGCGGCAATGGTAACTGTGTTCTCGATTCTCACGATCTTGATCTCAACTTCGTCTGGTCCAGTGAGCAAAGTGTACCATATGGTACACGTGGTGAGATAGGCTGGACCACATGGAAGATCCCCGGGCACTGCTGTTGGCCAGAATTGTCGAGGAGGCTGCGGCCAGCGGACTGGCGGATCGAAGCCTGCGCCAGTTGGCCACGGCTATTGGGTCAAGTCATCGAATGCTCATCTATCACTTTGGGTCCAGGGCCGGGATGGTGTCAGCCATTGTTGAGGCGACTGAGTCAGCCCAACGTGACTTGTTGCTACAACTAGCAGACGAGGTTGAGGATCCAACTGACCTCGTTCGTCTGTTGTGGCAGACCGTGTCCTCAGCGGAGATGTTGCCGTTCGTCCGCCTGTTCTTCGAGTGTGTCGCCATTACCGGAGGAGAGGGCTTGACCGAACCCTGGGTTGAGTTGTCATCTGACATTGCCAATCGACTGGGCGTCGATACCAACGACGATGAGCTGCGACTCGGTGTTGCGGCGACTCGTGGACTGCTGATTGAAGTTCTGGCCACGGGAGACGCGGAAGCGGCAACCCGATCGCTCGAGCGCCTGCTCGAAATGTGGAGTGCATGACCTCGTATCTAGTGATTCACATCTACCTTCTTTTAAATATATCCAGCAACGGTTGAAAGCCGAACAGTTGTTCGATATATTGGAAACATGATTCAAACGGCGGACCCAGAAACCAAACCACCCAACACCCACTGCGAACTCCTCAACCAAATACGCCACAGCCTCACCCAACTACAAACCAACAGCACCCAAGACTGCACCCGCCAAGAAATCCGCGACCAAATCCTGGCCGCAAACAAGCTTCAAGAAAGCCGCGACGCCGCCCTCATCCCAATCTTCGCCGCAGGACGAAAAGAACGAGTCTTCGAACTGGACCGGGCACGCTCAGACTCAACATGGCT
>JAJRQY010000065.1 GCA_024280015.1 Actinomycetes bacterium | reverse complement strand
ATTGACGCCGAAGGCGTTCCCATCAATGTTGGGCGGGCTCAACGCACCGCCACCCCCGCCCAGTGGTCAGCATTAAATACCATGCATACCACTTGTGCCTGGGCTGGGTGTGACCGACCAATCTCGTGGTGTCAAGCCCACCACATTCTGGAATGGGACCCCGACGGGCTCACGGACCTCGACAACCTTGTTCCCCTGTGCTCCACCCACCATCATCGGGTCCATGAAGGCCACTGGAACATCAAACTGTTGCCGGATCGGACCCTCAAGATTTATCAACCCGACGGCACCCACCACGCCAACGTGGTCCCGGATCGGCTCCAAGACTGGTTGCAGTCAAAAGGACCGCAGGGCAACAAACCCAGGCGACAACACAGGCGACAACCCAACCGACAGCCCAGCCGGCAATAGGTTTACCCGCTGGGCTGGGCGGGCTGGGCGGCAACAAGACAGCATCAAGGCGCTTGAACGCGCCTTCTTGACGCGCCCAGGACCAGGAAGGGAGTGTCAGGCAGCGCGGTGGTACTCCAGGGCAAGCCAGCCACCGAGGCCGACTGGGTCGGTCAGCGCTTCGGCCTCACCAATCCGGCTGCGCATCCGCATGGCGGTGACGTCTGGTGCGGACGCATGTGCCCGCCAATACTCCCGGCCCTCTTCGACCAGAGCCTCGATCCCCCACTGGGTCAGCCATTCTGCCTGAGTGGTTAGGCGGGTAGGTGTAGGGAGCTGATCCACGGCAAGGTCAGTCGTGATGTCCCACTCCCCCGGGGCCAGCAACGGATCATCGCCCCGGTTGTGGTCACGGTAGGTCCGCAACCAACCGCCACGCTCGACCAAACCAGTCGTGGTTGCCATGCCATAGTCAAACACCAGTAAGCGTTCGGCCCCCCGGGCAATCACATCGTTGACCCATGTTGCTGCGGCAGACAGAATCGGCACTCGCTGGCCGACGTCGACATCGGCGGCAAGGGCGATAGCCGAGCTCAGCTCGGAATCCGAAGTCGACTCAGCGGCAACCAGGTGTTCGCTTCCATTGTCCACAAGGACTTCGGCCCAGCCATCGGCTTGGTGCTCGATGATCCGAAACACCAGGTTATCCAGCAATTCATTGGCGATCACTACCGAGTTCGACATGTCATCGGGCAAGCCAATGCCAGAGGCACGGTCGACACCAATGAGTTCCCACACCGAAGCACAGCGAACCTCATTGTTCTTCGCTGCGTAGGCAAGGCTGGTTAGCAAGGTGCCTGGTCCGGTCCCAGCGTCAATGATCCGAAAGACCGATGGTTGGCCAAGCTCATCCCACCAAGAATCCAAGGCGTTCACAATCACTCGGCCAAACAAGGCACCGACTTCCGGACTGGTGATGAAGTCACCACCATCACTCCCAGAACCGCGGCCGGCAATACCACGGCCAGAGGTGTAGAAGCCCTCCGGGCCATAGAGCACCCGTTCCATATAGTGATCAAAACGCTCGGGGTTGCTCATGAGCGCGAAGACACTTTGGGCCGAACGAAAGCTCAGGGAAGAGCTAGTTGAAGATTGCCAGCCATATCACTGACCAGGCCAGGCAAGATGCCTGAAGCCAGCGTGACAATCACCGTCAGGACCAGCGCGACCTGCAGTGCTGGCGGGATCGTGACCGGCGACTCATCACCATCGGGTGTTGGCATGAACCACATCTGCTTGGTGATGCTGAGGTAGTAGAAGGCGGCAATCACCGAGTTCACAGCCAAGATGACCGCCAACACGATTCCGATGGCCCGATGTCCTTCGGTCAGCACTCGGAAGATCTCGAACTTGGCCCACCAGCCGCCAACCGGTGGGATGCCGGCCAAGGAGAACAAGAAGAGGGTCATGGCCAAGGTCAGCCCTGGGGCGTACCCAAACATGCCACCGAAGCTGGAAATCTCTGCTGAGCGAGTCTTTCGGGCAGCAACCAAGATGACGGCGAAGGCGCCCAGGTTCATGGCGGCATAGATCACCAGGTACGTCACCATGGCCGAAGGAACTCGGTCCCCGTTGGTTCCGTAGACCGCCAGCGGGGCCATGATGTAGCCGGCTTGGGCCACACCGGAATAGGCCAGCATGCGAACCATATTGGTCTGACGCAGAGCAATGAAGTTGCCAACCGTCATGGTCACCGCAGCAAGGACAGCCATGAGAGGTTCAACCACATCGGCTTGTCCCGGGAAGGCGACGATGATCACATTGATCATGGCCACAAACCCTGCCGCCTTGGAAGCAACGGCCAAGAAGGCAGTCAAGGGAGTCGGCGCACCCTCGTAGGTGTCTGGAGCCCAGGTGTGGAAGGGCACAGCCGAAACCTTGAACCCGAAGCCAATGATGGTGAAGACAATGGCCAGGGTGAACAGTGGTTTAGAGCTACCCGTCGACAGGGCCGTCGCAATGTCAGTCAGCTTGGTCGAGCCTGACACTCCGTACAGAAGGGACATGCCATACAGCAGAATGCCCGAGGCGAACACGCCCATCAGCATGTACTTCAGGCCAGCTTCGTTCGACTTCAGGTCTCGCTTTCGCCAGGCCGCCATGAGGTAGGCGGGGATGGAAAGTAGCTCCAGGGCAACGAAGATCGAGATCAGGTCCCGAGACGAGGTCATCACAACCATGCCCAAGATCGAAGCAGCAATGAGTTGGTAGTACTCACTGTCGTAGTAGTCGCCCTCGCTCATGTAGTTGGTTGACAACAACACGACCACATAGCCAGTGAGCAGGAACAGTCCCTTGAGAACCAGCGAGTAGCGATCGACGACGTAGGCGCCATCAAACAGAGAGCGAGGCAGTTCCCCACCATCGTTCCACAAGGTCAGAACCGGGATCAGCGCGGCCAAGAAGGCGAAGCTGGTCAGGGTCGGCATCCACTTGCGGACCTTCTCCAACCCGACCAGATCGATCACAGTGATCAGCGCGCCAAGAGCCAGCAGGATCAGTTCTGGAGCAACCGCATGCCAATCGATCTCGGGCCGCGAAAACGGCTCCAAGGCAATCTGAGCAATGGTGCTGGCGGCAAGGGCGAGCATCGTCAGCTACTTCCCGGCTGCCGCGAGGGCATTGGCGAGAGCGGTGACTGGGCCATCGGTGAGGTCAAACATCAGACCGGGGACAAAGCCGAACAAGACAATCAGGGCGAGGAGCGGAATCCACGCCACCCATTCGGTGAAGACAACATCGGTGATTGCTGGGTCGTCTTCGAACTCTTCTGACGGGTTTCCGAATGCGGTGCGCTGAAGCAGCCAAAGCAGGTAGCCGGCGGCCAGCACCGTGCCGATAGCGGCGACGACCATATAGACCCGGAACAGGCTTTCGGAGATGCCCTCTTGCGGCTGGTAGGCAGCGAGAATGGCCGGGAACTCACCCCAGAATCCGGCAAGGCCAGGCAAGCCAAGCGATGCCATGACGCAGAAGCCCAGGATCCAACCCATGCGAGGGGCCGAGATCAGCAAGCCTCCAAGCCGCTTGATTTCCAGGGTGTGGTAACGCTCCTTGATGGAGCCGGCAACGAAGAACAACATGCCGGTGATCAGGCCGTGAGCAACCATGCCGAAGATGGCGGCATTCAGACCGAAGTCGGTCATGGTGGCGATGCCAAGCATGACGTAACCCATATGGGCCACCGAGGAGAAGGCGATGAGGCGCTTCATGTCGGTCTGAGCCAGGCAGCCAAGGGCGCCATAGATGATGCCGATGACAGCCAGCAAGCCAATCCACGGAGCCCACTTGATGGCAGCCTCGGGAAGGATCTGGATGGCAATCCGGATGAAGCCGTAGGTCCCGAGCTTCAACAAGACTGCAGCCAGGATGACCGAACCTTGAGTTGGAGCCTGGGTATGAGCATCAGGCAGCCAGGTGTGGAAGGGGAACATTGGCACCTTGATGCCAAAGCCCATGAACATGCCGCCAAAGATCAAGACCTGGGTTCCGATCTTGATGTCGCTGGACTGCACCAGGGCGGCCAGCTCGACCATATTGAAGGTTGTTCCACCGGTTGCCCAGTACAGGGCCAGGAAGCTAACCAGCATCAAGGCCGAGCCGAACAGGGTGAACAAGAAGAACTTGATGGCGGCGTAGAGCCGTTGCTCGCCGCCCCAAACACCGATCATGAAGTACATGGGGAGCAGAACAACTTCGAAGAAGACGAAGAACAGCACCAGGTCCTGAGCGACGAAGCTGCCAAGCATTCCGGTGTGGAGCACCAGGATGAGCATGAGGAAGGCTTTGGCATTGCCGGGATTGGGAATGTGGTTCCAGCTATAAACAATGACCAGTGGCACCACCAGCAGGGTCAGGGCGATAAGTGGGATAGAGATGCCATCAACGGCAACGGTGTAGCGGGCATTGACAATGTCGATCCAGGACTTGTCAACGCCGTATCGAAGCTCGCCCCAGTGCTCGGAGCCAAGTCGGTAGAAGTCGGTGACAAGCCAGCCGCCGACCAGACCGGTCAGGACCGTCGTGCCCAAAGCAATCTGCTTGTGAATCTCTTCGTTCTTGCCCGAGATCAGCATCATCAAGGCCGCTCCTACCAGAGGTAAGAAGACCATGAGTGAGATGCCGTAGTCGGCGAGGAAGGTGTGTTCCATTTGCTGTTTCCCTTACACCGCGATGATGAAGACGGCAGCGAGAAGAGCTGCTGCTGCAAACATCAAGGTTGCGTACTGTCGAATCTGTCCGGACTGAACCTTGCGCAGGATGTCGCCGGAGCCAGCGGCTCCTGCTCCTGACGCGTTGACCGCACCATCAATGGTGCCCTGGTCGATGTACTTGTAAACGAAGCGACCGAGTGAGGTCGTCCCGTTTCCAATGGAATTGATGATGCCATCCAAGATGTTCTGGTTGAACCAGTAGGCCGCCTTGGCCACCGGACCCTTGACCCCACCGGCAATGATGTCGGTGTAGAGATGGTCCAAGTAGTACTTCTCGACCAGCAAGGTGTGGCCAGCTCGGGCCAGCGAACTCTTGTCTCGCAACCCACCGGTGACCTCGGTGGCCAGGGGGTCCTTGGCGTACAGCTTGTTGTAGTACGTCCACACGACGAAGCCACTAAAGAGGCCAATGGAGGTGGCAAGCATGGCGAGCCAGAGGCTGGGGTTGCCGTGCTTGATGGATGGGAACGAACTGATACTGGCTGGCTCAACCCAGCTAACGAAGGACTCACCAAAGAGATCACCAAGGATCGGCAGTCCCTTGGGCACATTCAAGAAGCCAGCGAACACCGCACCGACGGCCAAGATGATGAGCGGGGTGGTGATACGTGGACCGGACTCGTGCGGATGCTCATGTCCCCGGTACTCACCAAAGAAAGTGAGCCAGATCACTCGGGTCATGTAGCCCGCAGTCATACCGGCGGCGATCATGCCAAAGATGAAGGGCATCCAGTAGGTTCCATTGCCGCCGGTGCCGGGGAACGCCCCAGCTCCAACCAGGATCTCGTCCTTGGACCAGAAACCGGCCAGGGGTGGGATCCCGGCCAGGGCTCCCGAAGCAATCACGAAGGTCCAGAACGTCTTTGGCATGAACTTGCGCAGTCCGCCCATGTCCTTCTTCATGTCGAAACTGTGGTGGCAAGCGTGACTAACCGAGCCAGCACCGAGGAACAGGCAAGCCTTGAAGATGGCGTGGGTGAAGAGGTGGAACATGCCAGCGGTGTAGGCACCAACACCAAGGGCCAGCACCATGTAACCGAGTTGGGAGACCGTTGAGTAGGCCAACACCTTCTTGATGTCATCCTGAACAAAGGCCAGCGCACCAGCACCAACGCAGGTGATGGCGCCAATGAAGGCCATGACGTTGAGGGCTCCGCCGTCCATGCCGAATCCAACATAGAAGACGGGGTACAAGCGACCGATGAGGTAGACCCCGGCCACCACCATGGTGGCGGCGTGGATCAGGGCCGAGACGGGTGTTGGTCCAGCCATGGCGTCGGGTAGCCAGGTGTGGAGGACGAACTGCCCGGACTTGGACATGACCGCGGTCATCAAAAAGAGCCCGGCGGCCAACAGGGTGTTCTTGGAGATCATGCCTGACACGGCAGCCTCGTTGATGGCGACGATGTCAAAGGTCTTGCCTGCGGCAAAGTACAAGATTATGAGGCCAATAAGGAGGCCAATGTCACCAACCCTGTTGGTGAGGAAAGCCTTCATGGCGGCGTCAGAATTGTCCTTCTCTTCCCACCAATGCCCAATAAGTACGAAGGAGGAGACGCCAACCAACTCCCAGCCGACCAGCAGTTGAACTGTGCTGGAGGACAGAACCATGAACAGCATGGAGGCAGTGAAGAAGGACAGGAAGGCGAAATAGTGGGTATAGCGGCGATCGCCAGCGACATAGTCGGTTGAATAGACATGGACAAGGCCCGAGATCAGGGTGACAACCACCAACAGCATGGCGGCCTGACCATCGACCAGGGTTCCGATATTGATGTCGGACCCACCATCTTGCACCGGTCCGCCATTCTGGAACCAGGTTACATCATTGACGACGGGGCAAGGACTGAATCGCTCATGACCGCCACCATGTTCGCCAGTGGCTTCGGCATCGGCCTCTCCACCGTGTTCGGCAGCGGCTTCGGCGTCAGCTTCTTCACCGTGCCCAGCATCGGCTTCGGCTTCGGCCTCATGCCCACCTTCGATGACTTGAAGGTCTCGGCCGCTACAAGATCCTGTGACACCACCGGCCTCGGAAACATCACCGTTGTAGCCAACCCAGGAGAAGGCAATAACCAGCGCAAGCAGGAAGGCCGAGCCAATAGCGGGAACACCAATGAAGTGAGGATTGATGTTTAGCCGCTTGGAGAAGAACAAGATGAGGACAAACGAGGTGGCCATGATGGCCGGAATGAGCCATACATAGTCAAAGATGGCTGGGGCCTGGACGGCCGCTTCAGCAGCAAGAAGAAGGTTCACAGAGGCTCCCGATCAACCCTTGAGAAGGTCGGCTTCAGCGATGTCAATACTGCGACGGTTGCGGAAGATGAGCAGCACGATGGCCAACCCAACTCCCACTTCGGCTGCAGCGACAGCGATCACGAAAAGGGCAAAAACTTGGCCGGAGATGTCTTGATTGAAGGCTCCGAAGGCCACCAGGTTGATATTCACCGCGTTGAGGATCAACTCAATGGACATCAGGACTAAGACGCCGTTCTTACGGGTGAGCACGCCATACACGCCAATACTGAACAGGCCAGCGGCAAAGAAGAGGAACTGGTTTAGGAACATTAGCTAATCCCTCCTGGCCACAACGACGGCCCCGATGAGGGCAGCGAGCAGAAGCATCGAGAGTGCCTCGAAGGGCACGATGTACTGGCTGAAGATCGAGTTGGCTACTTCGCCGGTGCGTTGGGGCATCATGTCAGATGGCAGCTTGTCATCTTCGAAGGCTTCCCACAGGGAGTAGCCCATAACGGCAAACATGGAGACCGAGGTGAGAGCCCCGATCCATTTCTGGTCATAGTCCAGATCGCCATCGTCACCAATCTTGGCCCGGGTCAGCATGACACCGAACAAGAGCAGCACCATGACCGCACCGATATAGACCATGACCTGGGTAGCAGCGGCAAACTCGGCGCCGAGGATGATGTAGACCCCGGCAACAACGCTGAGAACGATGAGCAGGTACAAGGCGGCGTGGACCACATTCTTGGTGGTGACCATCTTGAGGGCAGCCAGCAAGCCAACAACGGCCAGTACATAGAAGAACCCGTTGATGACCCAGGCTTCGGTGTCAGTCAGAGCAATCACGTCTGTTTGGGCAAGAAGGAAGGCGCTCATGGGCGTGGCACCTTCTTGACCTTGGCTGCGGAGCCAGCTTCATAGGACTCAAACTCGGGAACGGTTTCCATCCACTGGCTCAGGCGGGTTTTGTCGTGAAGCAGGTCGGCGATGCGGGGTTCGGAGTATTCGTACTCCGGACTCCAGAAGATGGCGTCGAAAGGACAAACCTCAACACAGATCCCGCAGTACATGCACAAGCCGTAGTCGATGTCGAAGCGGTCAAGGGCATTGACGGTTCGGGGCTTTCCACCGGCACGACGGGGCGGAGCCAGGGTCTTGTGGCCTTCGATATAGATGCACCAGTCGGGGCACTCCCGAACACACAACATGCAAGCGGTGCAGTTGTCTTGGTGTAAGGCAATGACACCACGGGCACGGGCCGGTGGGTCTTCCTTGACGTGGGGGTACTGGACGGTTTCGGCCCCCGTGGTCATCGTTTTGATGATTTCTTTGAAGGTGACACCGAGGCCGGTAATCAGGCCGGGAACAAGACTCATGAGAAGGCCACCTTGAGAACACCAGTGATGGCGATGTTGACCAGCGAAAGCGGGATCAGGAACTTCCAAGCGAACTTCTGCAACTGATCTTCACGGAAGCGGGGGAAGGTGAATCGCACCCAATAGACGACGAAGGTCAGGACCAGCATCTTAAACAGCATGACGCCGGGACCGATGAGGTTGAAGTATTGCCAGTTGGCGTCGACCCCGAGCAGATCATGGACGAATGGGGGAACCTGCCAGCCACCAAGGAAGAGGGTGGCTCCGAGGAAGGCGAAGATATTGGCGGTTGCGAACTCGGCGATGAAGAACATCAGGAAACGAAAGCCCGAGTATTCGGTCATGTAGCCAGAGACGAGTTCGGACTCGGCAATTGGCATGTCGAAGGGGACCTGGGTCAGTTCGGCTTGTACCGCGACCAGGAAGATGAAGAAGCCGATGAATTGGGTGAGGATGAACGGATGGCCAAGGCCACCAAAGCCGAAGATTTCACCCTGGGTCTGGGCAGTGACGATGCCTTGCAGATTGAGGGTTCCAGCCTGGATGACCACGCCGACAACCGCCAAGATCAGGGGCAGTTCGTAGGCGATGAGCTGACCGGCGGCTCGCAAGCCGCCAAGCAGTGAGTACTTGGAGGCCGAAGCCCAGCCAGCCATGATGACACCGACGACAGAGACAGAGGAGACAGCCAGAGCGAAGAAGACGCCAGTGTCAAGGTTGACGAAGGTGGCTTGTGGGCCGAAGGGGATGACGACAGCCAACAAGAAGGTGCTCATCAGCACGACATAGGGGGCCAAGGCAAAGATCGTTCGGTCGGCCTTTGCCGGGAAGATGTCTTCCTTCTGCAGGTTCTTGCCAACCTCAGCGAGGAGCTGCATCGATCCATACGGTCCAGCCTCCATAGGGCCGAGGCGGCTCTGCATGAAGGAGACCATCTTGAACAAGTAGAGATAGACGGTGACGCCCGCTGGCAACAAGACCACGACAATGGCGAATATCAGTCGGACAACCGTGTCCAGTGTCCATGGCCAATCTGACCAGATCCAGGCGAGCATCATCGGTCGATGTCTCCCAGGATGAAATAGAGCGAGGCAAGGATTGTGATCACGTCCGGGACGTAGGCGCCCTTGAGTAGCCAAGGGGAGATGGACATATTGGAGAAACTGGCGGAGCGGATCTTGACCCGGAAGGGTTCGAGGCCGCCTTGGCTGACAACGTAGTAGCCCATTACGCCGAGTGGGTTCTCGGTTTCAATAAAGGCTTCGCCGGCGGGGACCTTGATGATGCGAGGAACCTTGGCCATGATCGGGCCAGAGGGAATCGTGTCCAGCAATTGCTCGACAATCTTGCAGCTTTCCCGGGTTTCTTGCAGCCGGACCCAGTAGCGGGCGAAGGAGTCGCCGTCGGTGTGGGTCCAAACCTTCCAGTCGACCTTGTCATAGGCCAAGCCGACTGGTGAATCGCGACGCAGGTCCCAATCAACTCCCGAGGCGCGCAGGTTGGCGCCGCTCATGCCGTAGCTCAGAGCAATATCAGCCGGAATGACGCCGATGTTGCGGGTACGAGCCTGGAAGATCTCGTTTCCGATGATCAGATCTTCCATCTGGTCACAGAACTTGCGGATCTCTTTCAGTGAACGCTTGGTTTCGTCAATCCAGCCTGCGGGCAGGTCGTCCTTCAGGCCGCCAATGCGGTCGAAGTTGGGGTGGAATCGGCCGCCGGTGGCCGATTCGATCTGGTTGAGGATGTGTTCGCGGTCGCGGAAGGCGTAGAAGATTGGGGTGACGGCGCCGAGCTGCACGCCCATGTCGCCCAGGAAGAGGGTGACGTTGGCGATGCGGGCCATCTCAAACAAGATGGTGCGAATGTGCTGGGCTCGCTCGGGGGCTTCGATGCCCATGAGCTGCTCGCTGGCCAGGATGAAAGGAACCTCATTGGCGAAGCTGCCAAGCCAGTCAATCCGGTTGATGAGGGCAGTGACTTGGGGATAGGTGCGAACCTCGGCCAGCTTCTCATAGCCACGATGCATGTAGCCCATGATCGGGTTGGCTTCGACTACTTGCTCGCCGTCCAGGCGGGCAACAATGCGAAGGGTTCCGTGGGTGGCGGGGTGCTGGGGCCCGATATTGAGGGTCATCCCCTCGGCTTCAAGCTCGATATTGACTCGGGCGTCGGCCGCTTGGGCGGCGATGTAAGCCAGTTGTCGGCGATCGCTAATGGCGGTCATGATTCGGGGTTCTCCGTCGAGGCAGACGAATCAGCAGTTGCAGACTGTTCAATTTCTGGCATGGCCTCAACGTCAACGATGCCGGGCCATGGCTTGACCATGCGAGACAGGAGGGGAAAGTCCTTGCGAAGAGGATGACCTTCGAAGGCCGAAGGCAGGTACAGGGCAGTCAGATTTGGATGGCCAGCGAAGTGCACGCCGAACATCTCGGCTGCTTCTCGCTCGTGCCAGTTTGCCCCGGGGTAGTCATTGATCCAGGTTCCGACACTGAGAGAGTCTTCGGGGAAGTCGGCCTTGACCGTGATTCCCATATTGGTGGTCAGGCTGTGTACTCGAGCTAGCACCTGAAAGCGGGTTTCGCCGCCGGCATAGCCCGAACCAAGAGTGGTTTCAACCTCGGCCTCGTCTTCATTGCCAAGCGCAACATCGACGGATGAACCATGTGAACGGCCAAACGGAGACGGCAGCCAATCAATGGCGGAAAGGAAGTTGAAGAAGCGGAACTGTTGCTTGCTTCGCAGATAACTGGCGGTTGAACCCCAGGACTCGCTGCTGACCCGGATCCAGAGATCCTTGCCGGGAAGCAGGTGCGAGCCAACAAGGGCATCACCCAGATCGGCGGTGATTGCTTCCAGCAAGGCGGAGCGAGCCTCGTCGACCACGACTGGTTCTTCTGTTTCGGTTGCATCAGCCATCAATCAACCACCCCGACGGCTAGCGGATCGTTCTTCCACTTCTCGGCCATGTCTTCGTTCTGGATGATCTCTTGCAACAGCACAATGCCTTCGAGCAAGGCTTCGGGCCGGGGAGGGCAGCCGGGAACATAGACATCGACGGGAATGATCTGGTCCACTCCCTTGGTTACTGAGTAGCTGTCCCAATAGGGGCCACCGCAGTTGGCGCAGGATCCCATGGAGATGACGTACTTTGGCTCCGGCATCTGCTCGTACAACCGTCGAATGGCGGGAGCCATCTTGTCGGTGACTGTTCCGGAGATGACAACAAGGTCGGCCTGGCGTGGGCTAGCGGGCAGCGGGATGACCCCGAGGCGCATCACGTCATAGCGAGGAGAACCAAAAGCGGCACCCATCTCGATGGCGCAGCAAGCTAGACCCCACTGGTAAACCCAGAGGGAGTACTTGCGGCTGGTATTCAGAATTGTTGTCAGGGGCTTTGGCAGCTTTCCTGATTCAACCAGACCCATCTGGGCGCCTCTCTACCTACTGTGTCGTTCGGGTGGTGTCGTTCGGGTACTTGTATTGCGGGTGTGCTGATCTGCGGTGTATCGATCTATCTGTACTGACGTGTGTATTTGCACTGATGTGCGGTGTCTTGCGAGTCAGGGCTTACACCCAGCGGAGCACGTCCTTGCGCCAGGCATAGGCCAGACCGAGGGCGAGAATGAAGATGAAGATGACCATTTCGATCAATCCGAACCAGCCGAACTGGTCTAGGCCAACGGCCCATGGAAAAATGAAGACTGCTTCAACGTCAAACATGACGAAGAGCAAGGCGAAGATGTAGTACCGAATCTGGCTCTGGGACCAGCCGTCTCCGACGGGGTCGACGCCGCTTTCGTAGTTCTCGAGCTTGGCTGGCGTTGGCCGGTCGGGTCGGATCAGACTGGCGAGTCCAACAAAGGCGCCAACGGTGGCAAAAGCGAGCAGCCCAAAGAGGGCTACAACTAGGTACTCGCGGAGAAAATCTGAATAGACCGACACGGCGAGAGATGTTATCTCGCCTGGACCCCTCGAACCAAGGTTGTGAAGGAATCTCTTGGTTAGCTTGTGCTAGGACGACCGCTTCAGGTGAGATTTGTTGGCTCAAGAAGAGGGGTAAGGACCACCGCAGCAAGTGGTGGTAGCACCAGTGAGAGAGCTTGTTCTCGGCCATGCGCTCCGGGTTCTGATGCCGCAACGACGAGAGAAAGTCGGACAGCTTCTGACCGATCGTGACCGACCTGTAAGCCAACTCCAGAGCCGCCAAAGTCCACATTGTCGGTGTTGAGCAAGATCTGCCAGTCTCCCCCAACAGGCACACCAACTCGATAGTTCTCGCGGACAACCGGCGTCAGGTTCAACAAGCAGAGAACGGGCAAGGTGCCGTCGTTCCCGTGGCGAATCCAACCAAGAACAGAATTTTCGCCGTCATCCATGATTACCCAATCAAATCCTGCAGCATCGTTATCTCGCTGATGCAAAGCCGGTTCGGTTTGGTACAACCGGTTGAGGGCACCAACAAGGTTGGCGACACCGCCGTGTTTGGGGTCATCGATCTCGTCCCAAGTCAGCGGCTCATCATGATTCCATTCACCACTCATCCCGAATTCTTGTCCCATGAACAAGAGCTTCTTACCTGGACTCAGCCACTGATTGGCATACAGCAAGCGAAGATTGGCGAACTTCTGCCAGCGATCAGTTCCGTGCATTTTCTCCAGGATGGAACCCTTGCCGTGTACGACCTCATCGTGGGAAAGGGGAAGGACATAATGCTCGCTGAAGGCGTATAGCGACCGGAAGGTGATCTCGTTGTGGTGATAACGACGGTGAGCACTGTCTCGTCCGAGGTAGAGCAGGGTGTCATGCATCCAACCCATGTCCCACTTGTAGTGGAAGCCAAGGCCACCATCAGCGGCCGGTCGAGTAACGCCGGGGAAGGCGGTGGATTCTTCGGCAATGGTCAACACATCGGGGTGCGATTCGCCAATGGCACTATTGAACTCGCGTAGGAACTGGATGGCTTCCAGGTTCTCACGGCCGCCATAGACATTGGGGACCCATTCGCCCTGTTCGCGCGAGTAGTCGCGGTACAGCATGGAGGCAACGGCGTCGACGCGGATTCCATCAATGTGGTAGCGCTCGATCCAGGACATCGCACTGGAGACCAGGAACGACCGCACTTCGTGGCGTCCATAGTTAAAGATGTAGCTCTTCCAGTCGGGGTGCCAGCCTTCCTTGGGATCTCCGTGTTCATACAGGTGGGTTCCGTCGAAGTTTCCAAGCGCAAACTCATCGGCAGGAAAGTGCGAGGGCACCCAATCGAGGATGACACCGATGCCCCGCTGGTGGAGCCGATCGACAAAGCCCATGAATTCGGTTGGTAGGCCATAGCGCGCCGTCGGGGCGAAGTAGGACGTGGTCTGATAGCCCCACGAACCGTAAAAGGGGTGTTCCATGATTGGCATTAGCTCGACGTGGGTGAAACCGTATTGTTCCAGATGGTCGGCCAGCGGATTGGCTAGCTCAGACCAGGAAAGGCTTCGGTTTGGCTCGGGGTGAAGCCACGATCCGACATGCATTTCGTAGATGGAGATTGGCTGGTCGTGGCGTTGCTGGGTCTCCCGCTTGCCCAGCCACTCCTGGTCGCGCCACTCATAGTTCAGGTCAGTGACGACCGATGCGGTCGAGGGTGGAAGCTCGGTGGCGAAGGCCAACGGGTCGGCTCGCTCAATGGTTTGTCCGGCTGCGGTCACGATCCGGAACTTGTAGCGGTCACCTACCGTTGCCGCCGCTACCTGCCCAGCCCAGATTCCGGTGTTGCCTTGGGGTTCCAGAATCCCGTCGTCGCAGGACTGCCAGCCGTTGAAGTCGCCAATGACCCAAACTCTTGTTGCCGACGGGGCCCAGACAGCGAAACGGCGGCCCGGATCGGCCCAGTCCGTTAGCGGTTGCGCACCGAGAACTTCATGCAAGTGGCTGTGGGCACCTTCGCTGAAGAGCCAGCGATCATCATCAGAGATCAACATCGGGTACGAGGTTAGGTCCATCCGCCCGGCAAGAGCGCCACCAACCTCCCTTCTGGCACCGGCCTGATGTCGAATATGGATCGCTACCGGTGCCAGAAGGGAGGTTTTGGGGGCAGGAGGGAGGTTTTGGGGGCAGACTGAGCGGGTGAAAATTGGTGACATCGAACTACCAACACCAGTCATCCTGGCCCCCATGGCTGGCGTGACCAATGCCCCCTACCGACGTCTCTGCCGCCAGTTTGGCGGCGGACTCTTCGTCAATGAGATGGTGTCAGCCCGGGCCCTAGTCGAGGGCAATGAGAAAACCGACAAGCTGGCGAGCTTCGACCCTGACGAGTCGCCCTGCAGCTTGCAACTTGCTGGGGTTGAGCCGACCTATATGGGAGAAGCAGTCAAGCGCCTGGTCGGCGAAGGGCGCATCGATCACCTGGACTTGAATTTTGGTTGCCCCGTGCGCAAGGTGACCAAAAACGGTGGTGGCGGGGCACTCCCCTACAAGCGTAAGTTATTTGCCGCGGTGGTGAAAGCTGCGGTCGACAACGCAGGCTCCGTACCGGTCACGGTGAAGATGCGGGTCGGGATTGATGATGAGCATGTCACCTACCTGGAGACCGGTCGTATTGCCGCTGACCTTGGGGTGGCCGCCATTGCCCTGCACGGCCGGACCGTGGCCCAGCTGTATTCGGGCCAAGCCAACTGGACCACCATTGGCCTTCTAAAGGAAGCGATTCCCGGGGTTCCCATCCTGGGAAATGGGGACATCTGGGAGGCCGGTGACGCGGTGGCGATGATGGCGGAGACCGGCTGTGATGGGGTGGTTATTGGGCGCGGCTGTCTTGGCCGGCCCTGGTTGTTTGCCGAGCTTGATGCTGCCCTTCGCGGCGACGAGGTGCCACCAGCCAAGACCATTGCCGAGGTTGTCCCGGTGATGGCCCAGCACGCTGCTTCGTTATTGGACTGGTTTGGGGTTGACCGAGGGATCCGGGAATTTCGCAAGCACACCGGCTGGTACCTGAAGGGCTACCCGGTTGGGGGCAAGACTCGAGGCATGCTCAGCAATGTCTCCAGCATGGATGAGTTGGAGTCCATCCTTGGCGGCATCGCCGATGCCCCCTTGCCCGAGGAGAACCGGAGGGTCGCCCGTGGTCACACTCGTGGCCCTCAGAAGGTTTCCTTGCCCGACGGCTGGCTGGATGACCCCTATGACGACAGCCAGGCCAATCCTGAGGGCGATTCCGCCGTCTCCGGCGGCTAGCGGAAACCGCAGTTCCCAAGTAATGATCTGTGGCACGCCCTCACAGTTCCTGGGAATCCGTTGGCTTATTGACTTAAGGCCTTGCTCTTGAGTTCAGTTCGGTCCAGGGAGAAGTTCGAACGCTTCGATATGGGCGGGTCTCACGACCCGAAAATCTCGTTCGTCCAATGTGGCAATGGTGGTTTGGTTGAGACGTTCAGCGACAGCCATAGTGGATGCGTCGATGATGTCCAGGCCAAGGTCGGTATAGGTGCTGATGAGTTGATGGACCCGATGCCAGTCAGCGACAGTTAAATCGATCACTTCGATTTGTTCAGCAACAACGGCAGCAAGAAACTGTTGTTGAGCATTGGCTCCGGCACGGTCAAGCAGCAGCCAGGCGGTCTCGGCAATGACTGGGACCGTGGAGGCAAGACCGCCAGTGTGCTTGGCAAGCAACGCTGCGCAGGCACGGTGGTGTTGTGAGCTGCGGTCGGCTGCCGCCAGCCAAACGTTGGTGTCAACCAGCAGCACGTTCAGTCTCAAGCGGAACGCCGCGAGCCGGCAGCCTGGCGCAATACAGCTGTATCTGTTGATGCCCAATCTGGGTCGCCGGTCTCGACGCTGCCGATGAATGCTCCAAGAGCATCGACAGGCTCAACAGCGGTCGGCCCAAACTGGCCAGCCAACGCTTCGGCAGCAAGCTCGTCTGCGGTCATGTCGCGCTCCGCTGCTGCGGCGGCTAGCGCTGCCGCGACATCGTCAGGAAGCTCGATCGTAGACACAGACCCGATTGTAGGGCAGGTGAGTGACACTGTCACGACGGCACCCTCTGCGAGTTCGAACCGTTCTTCACCTTCGCCTACCTCATGGCTGTTCCCGATGACCAGCTGGATGGTCCTGAAGTGCCCCGAGACGAGATCGATGCCGAACTTGACTACCGATGCCGCATGAATGGGCCCCAGAGTTGGCGGGGCATCCAGTTAGCAGGGCAGAGTCTGCAAACAAGGGTGGTTGGGAAACTTTGTAAAACGATCAATCCCACCCCAGAAGCAGACTAACCACCGGGCGCACACTTCTCTGGGTGGTCAAGATTGTTGTCAAAGGACGCCGCTAGTTTTCGGCCAATCGCTAGGCGTTCTGGCACCGAGCTGGTGCCGAACACGATGCTCTGCCGGTGCCAGAATGCGCTGGGGCTGGGCCGAGGGTTAGCGGACGAGGGAGAGAGCAGCTTCGGCTAGGACTCCAGCGCCAAGATCAGGAAAGACGCCGAGAAGAACGGTCACAGCCGCGGCCAAGACGGCGACACCAAGGGCCAGGGGTGGAACGTCTAAGGCCTGATCGCTGACCAGTACACGTTCGCTAACGAGCACAGCATCACCAGACACCGCAACATCATCCGGAGCATCTGCATGTCCGCCAGCACCATCTGCCTCAGCAACAGCTGCGTGAGCCAAGCCAGCAGCTACCGATGGCGTGTCGTCCAAGAACATGGCGACGACAACCCTCAAATACAAGAACGCTCCAATGGCGGCACCGATCATGGCAACACCGGCCAACACATAGCCACCGGTCTCATCGACCTGGGCTGCAGCAGCAATCACCCGGAACTTGGCGAAGAAGCCAGCGGTAAAGGGTGCACCAACCTGGCCAAACAACAAGACGGCAAACGCCGCAGCCAGAATCGGCTCACGCTTGGCTAATCCCCGGTAGGCCTCAATACTGTGATCCCCATCACCTTGGCGACCAACAACGGTGATCACCGCGAAGGTTCCAATGGACATGAAGGTGTAGGCCAGCAGGTAGAACAGCACGGCCCGGCGCCCGGAGTCACCGGCTGCGGATGGACTGGCGGCGGCATACATGCCAACCAGCATGAAGCCAGCATGAGCAATGGAGGAGAAGGCCATGGTCCGCTTGATATTGGTTTGCACGATGGCCAAGAACGATCCGATCAGAACCGAGAGGCCAGCCATGCCCATCACCAACAGACGCCAGTCCGAGGCGAACGTTCCACCAAAGGCAATGAGGAAGACCCGCATCATTCCGCCAAAGGCTGCCACCTTCACCGCGGAGGCCATGAAGCCAACAATCGGGGTTGGTGAGCCCTGATACACGTCAGGGGTCCAGATATGGAGCGGGAAGGCCGAGACCTTGAAGCCGAAACCGACCAACAGCATGGCCAAGCCAACCATGACCATCGAAGAGTTCTTGGCCGGCGACAGGCCCGCAGCATTGAGGCCCTCCATGGAGCGGGCAATGCCGTTCATCGTGGTCGAGCCCGTTGCTCCATAGACCAGGGCGATTCCGTAGAGGAAGAAGGCCGAGGACAGCGCCCCAAGAATGAAATACTTGAAGCCAGCTTCCTGAGAGTCCGAACGACGCAAGTGAAGCGAAGCCAGCACATACACCGCAATTGACAGGATCTCTAGTCCCAAGAACGAGACGATCAGGTCTTCCGCCGACGCCAGGATGATGCCGCCACTGGCCGAGATCAAAAGCAAGGCGTACCACTCGGGGCACTCCAACCCTTCACGGCCCAAGTAGCCATCCAGAACCAGTGCAACCAGGATGACGGCAACACAAATCAGGCCAGTGATCCACAAGGTGAAGTGATCAACCACCAAGGCTGAACTGACCAAGTTGACTGACGGACGAGCGGCAGTGCCAGAAGCCGCAGCATCAGAAACAAGATTGTTCAGGCGACCAGCAATCACCGGCAAAAAAACTAAGCCAGTCATGCCACAGGCAACCGTGAACAAGGTGGGGATGTGATTAGCTCGAGCTCCTGGAGCGATCGACGTCAGCGTGATGAGCAGGATTCCGCCCAAGGCCAAGATAATGATTGGCGCCAGGTAGAGCCACTCAATGGTGGGCGTAGCCACCGGCTGGGTTGTCTGGGCAAACAGGGTTGCTTGAACAAGATGGCCAGCTTGAAGGGAAATATCAGAAAGAACAGTCATTATTCGTCGCTCTCACCTTCGTGGGAATCCGATTCCTCGCCGAGGTCAGCATTGGCTTCGGCCTCTTCCAGCTTGTCCATCAGTGTGCGAGCATCCCCTGGGTGCTCAGGTACACGCTCGGGGCCCGGTTCGCTAAAGCCCTCAACGTTGGCTTCGACGTGGGCCACCAATCGCTCGACCGAAGGCTCAATCCGCTCCAACATCGGCTTGGGGTACACACCCATGGCCACGATCAAGAACAGAAGGGGCAAGATCACCAGACCCTCAGACAGTCTCAGCTCCGGCATGGTGGCGTTGTCGCCTTCGGGGGTGCCATGGAACACACGCTGGTAGGCCCAGAGCAGATAGAGCGCAGCAAGGATCACTCCAAGCACCGCAAATACGGTCCACCAACGAGCAGCCTGGAATCCACCGAGCAGGATGAGAAACTCACCGTTGAAGCCATTCAGACCGGGCAAGCCAACGCTGGACAGCATGACCAGGGTGAAGGCGGCAGCAAAGATTGGCGCAGCCTTTTGCAGACCACCAAGTTCGGCGATTTGGCGAGTATGTCGCCGCTCGTAGATCCAACCAACCAGGATGAACAAGGCACCAGTGGAAACTCCGTGGGCCACCATCTGAAATACCGCTCCGGTCAGACCTTGGGTATTCAGGGAGAAGATTCCAAGCACGATGAAGCCAAGGTGGGCGACCGAGGAGTACGCAACCAGTCGCTTCAAGTCCTTCTGCATGGTGGCAACCGCCGCAGCATAGAGAATGCCGATCACACCCAGAGTCAGGAAGATCCAGGCCAGGTCGTGCGCGGCCTGGGGGAACAGGTAGACACCAAAGCGGATGTAGCCGTAGGTGCCGAGCTTGAGCATGACGCCAGCCAGGATGACCGAGCCCGCGGTTGGCGCTTCGGTGTGAGCGTCTGGCAGCCAGGTGTGGAGCGGGAAGAGGGGAACCTTGACGGCGAACGCCAGGGCGAAGCTGAGGAAAATCAGCCGCTGAGCCGTCGTCCCAAGAGCTTGGGCCTCGGCCAGTTGGGTCACATCAAAGGTGAGCGCATTGCCGGTCCGAGAAGCCGTTAACAGGGCCAGGCTGACAATGCCAACCAGCATGAGGGCCGAGCCGGTCATGGTGTAGATGAAGAACTTCAGGGCGGCATAAATACGTTGCCCGTGGCCCCAACCACCAATCAGGAAGTACATGGGGATGAGAACCACTTCGAAGAAGACGAAGAACAGGAGGAGATCCAAGGCCATGAACACGCCGAAGGACCCAGCCATCAAGATCATGAGCCACATGTAGTAGGGCTTGGGATCGTGGTGGGGCTCTGTAGCCAGGATGGCAATGGGGAACAGGATTCCCGTGAGGACCACCATGAACAGGGAGATGCCATCAACGGCGAAATGCCAGTTGAGCCCCATGCTCTCCAACCATGGCTGGTTGACAACGAACTGGAAGCCAGCATCATTCTTGTCAAAGGCAGCCATCATCCAGATGGCCATGGCACCAGCAATGGCTGAGCCAGCAAGCGCCGTGAGCTTGAGTTCGGCTACCCGATTGGCCGGGAGCAACAAGATGACGATCGCGGTCAGCAGGGGGACCAGGATCAGGGCAGGAAGAACCGAGAACGAAGCAGCCTCAGAGGCCAGGATCGAGGTTCCAGAAAGAGTGGCGATCATGATGCAACCAATCGGAGAACGAACCACAGTCCGATAAGACCGGCGGTGCCGGTGATGAACAATGCGTACTGTCTCGCCAGGCCAGATTGGCTTGGCTTGAGGCCCTTGCCGGTGGCCTGTGCTGCAGCGGCTGCGCCATTGACGGCACCATCAACGAAGGTCTTGTCAAACCAGGAGGCACCATCAAACAGTGCCCGCCCTGGGCCGCCCATGAACTTGGCTAGGACCGAATCCCAGGTGACCGCTAGAGCCAGGTCCTTGCGTTCGATCTTTGCTGGGTCGCCTCTACCTCGTAGATAGACAGCGAAAGCGGCAACAATGGCACTCAAGCCACCGAGAACAGCCACCACGGCCAGCATCCATTTGCCTGAGGTCGAGGTTGAGACGTGGACCTCATTGGCGAACAGTGACGGCTCTAACCAGTTGGCCAGGAAATGCAACTTGTGAGTGAACGGCAGGTTCATCAGGCCACCAGCGGCGGCAGCAAAGGCCAGGACAACGAGGGGTGCGGTCATGGTCCAGGGAGACTCATGAGGGTGGTATTCCTGCCGGTGGCGATAGCTGTCTGGCATGTCGTCGGCTACGGCGGTGATGTCGGGCGCCTCACTGAAGGCAGTCACGTACTGGGCATCGCCAGGCAGGTCATAACTGATGCTGGCAGCCTGCTTGGATTCAATCTGGGTTTCGGCAATGGCCGACTCAGCTTTTTCGACTGCCAGTTCTAGTTCGGCCGTCTTGCTGACGGCCTTTTGGAGTGCCGCTTCGGCCTTGGGCACACCCTTGGTTGCCTTGTCAACGGCCCTGACCAGCTTGTCGTAGCCGTCGGCTCCTTCGCTCGAAGCGGCCAAGGCGCTGGTTGCCTCTTCAAGGCCTGTTTGTGCCTTGGTAACAGCACCGGTTCGCTTGTCGAGGTCAAGCTTTGCTTTGTCAACCGCAGCACTAGCAACGGTGACGCCTTCGGCCGCAGCAACAAACTTGGCCTGGGCGCGCTCGGCAATGGTGTCAAAAGCCTCACCAATCTCACCGGCAGTTGCGTCCCAGAAACGAGTACGGCCGAAGAAGGTGAGAATGACCTGGCGGGTCATATAGAAGGCGGTCAGCAGGGCGGTTACGAAACCAACGAGCCAGAGCAGCTTGTTGTCATTCCAGGCAAAGAGCAGGATCTCGTCCTTGCTCCAGAATCCCGAGAATGGGGGCACACCGGCGATAGCCAGCCAGCCAACAATGAACGTTCCTGCGGTGATTGGCATCAGCTTGGCCAGTCCGCCCATACGTCGCATGTCTTGCTCGTCGTGCATGCCGTGGATGACTGAGCCGGACCCGAGGAACAGCAGAGCCTTGAAGAAGGCATGGGTAACCATGTGGAAGATGGCGGGCACGTAGGCACCAACCCCGACTGCCAGGAAGAGATAGCCGAGCTGGGAGACCGTTGAGTAAGCCAGGACCTTCTTGATGTCGGTCTGGCTGATGGCCGCCAGCGCGGCAACCAGAGCAGTCATTGCCCCCAGCCAGGCAATCACGCTGGTGGCCCACGGGTCGGCTTGGGCCAGAACAGGGTTGAGCCTGGTGAGCAAGTAAACACCGGAGGTCACCATGGTTGCGGCGTGGATCAGGGCCGAGACCGGGGTTGGGCCAGCCATGGCATCGGGCAGCCAGACAAAGAGGGGGATCTGGGCTGACTTGCCGGCAGCTGCCAGCAAGAACAGCAACACGATGACCGTTGCGGTACCGGTGCTGATATGGCTGGTCAGTACATCGGCGTAGCGAATGGAACCAATGTGGTTGAACAGCAGGAACGTTCCGAGCATGAAGCCGAAGTCACCAACCCGGTTGGTGACAAAGGCCTTCTTTCCTGCCGAAGCATTGGCCGGATCTTCAAACCAGAAGGAGATCAGCAGGTAGGAACAGGCGCCAACGCCCTCCCAGCCAAGGAAGGTGATCAACAAGTTGTCACCAAGTACCAGCATCAGCATGGAGGCGGCGAACAGGTTGAGGTAGAGGAAGAACTTGGAGAAGTTGGCATCCCCGTGCATATAGCCAATGGAGTAGAGGTGGATGAGCGAGCCAACACCGGTTACAAACAAACACATGGTGATGGAGAGCGGGTCGACAAAGAAGCCAAGATCAACACTGAATGTTCCCGAAGGAATCCAGGTGAAGATCTTCTGCAGGAAGAATCGTTCTGACGGATCCTCACCGAGCAAGCCAATAAAGACCACAACGGTGGAAAGGAAGCTTCCTCCAATGGCGGCGGTGGCAAACCAGCCAGCGACTGGCTCACCCATGCGGCGCCCAAAGAGCACCAACATCAGGAATCCGGCCAGGGGGAATGCGGGAATGAGCCAAGCGGCTTCAAGCATTGCGGGCTAACCCTTCATCTCGGCGAAGTCATCGACCGTCGCACTTGGGTTCCGCCGAAGCAGAGAAACAACAATCGATAGGCCAACCACCACTTCGGCGGCGGCTACGACCAGAACAAAGAACACCGCGGTCTGTCCGGCCAGATCCTGCAGCGACCGGGAGAAGGCGACAAAGCTGATGTTGACAGCATTAAGCATGAGCTCGACGCACATGAACATGACGAGTGGGTTTCGACGGACCAACAATCCAAAAGCCCCGAGAGAGAACAGTACGGCGCTGAGGACGAGGTACCAGGTCGTTGTTACTTCCATGACGAACCTGTCTGACTAGTTCTACTACTTGTCGGGTTGCTGCTAGCTGTCTGGGCGACTGTCGTGCTGCGCATTGGACTATTCATCGCACTGACGTCCCTGGTTCATCAACAACCAGATCTTCCGCGCCCCGGTTCTTGACCAGGACAACAGCACCAACGGTGGCGATAGTTAGGAGGAGGCCAGTGGCTTCAAAAGCAAAGACATGACGAGTGAAAAGATCGTTCGCTAGTTGCACGACATCGGTTTCGTTGGTGAGAGGCACCATTTGTGCCGCCTGACCGGTGATGGCAACCGCACCGTCTTCGCCGCCAGGGCCGGACAAGAACAACCCAGCCAGGATCACGCCGAGCAAGATCAGCGAGCCACCAAGGGCGGCAATGCGTTGCCCTTCAATTGGCTCTTCGTCAAAGCGTTCAATCTCTTCGACTCCGAGCAACATGATGACGAAGAGGAAGAGCACAACAACCGCACCCCCATAGACCACGACTTGCACCAGGGCCAGGAAATGCACTTCCTGCAGGACAAACAAGATGGCGACACCAAAGAAGGTGGCAATCAGGGACAGCGCGGCGTGCACGGGGTTCGGATTGAAGATCACTCCGATGGCCCCACCAAGAATGACACTGGCAGAAATAATGAAGACAATGACATCAACCATTAGTGGTGACCTCCATGGTCTGTGTCGTCTGGGTTGGCTGAACCGGTCTCTCCACCGATTTCTGGAGCGCCAAGTTCGGACTCAAAAGCCTGACCCTTTTCTGGCGGACGTACTCCGTAGCCAAGCTCTCCGGCCCAACCAACCTTGTTCTGGTAGTCGGCGCGCCCGGCACTGGAGGTTGCTCGCATCCAGCCCGAGGTGTTGTCGTCGTCACCGGGGCGCCAGTCTTCCCACGGGAGGAACTGTGGCTTGCCGTCATCGTCGACGAGAAGCTCATCCTTGGTATAGATGGCGTCAGCTCGGTTGGTGAAGCTGAACTCAAACAACTTGGTCTCGGTAATGGCCTGGGTCGGGCAAGCCTCGACGCACAGATCACAATGGATGCATCGCAGATAGTTGATCTCATAGACGAAACCAAAGCGCTCACCGGGAGACTTCGGATCATCCATTGGGTTGTCGGCGCCACGAACATAGATGCACTTGGCCGGGCAAACGCCAGCACAAAGTTCGCACCCAATGCACTTTTCCATACCGTCTTCGTACCGGTTCAGGACATGGCGACCGTGCGCCCGTTCGGGCTTGTCGATCTTGGTGTCTTTGGCTGAGGGCTGACCGTCCTTGCCTGGACGGCCACCGCGGTATTCGGTACTGACCTTCTGCTTGCGTGGCCATTGTCGCAGTGTGACGGCAAAGCCTTCGAGGTAACCCATCAGTGACCTCCTCCTGTTGAGCCGGACTGATCGCCAGGGGCACCAGCATGAGAGTTTGTTGCCTCAGCCAGAATGTCTGAGGCCGGAGCCAGGTAGGGAACTTCAACGAGTCCCTGAGCAGCCAAGCGCTCGTCTCTGGCCGTGCGGATGGCTGCCATCAGCAAGTACGAGGCCAAGACCCCAATGGTAAGTCCAGCTCCAATGACAACAAAAATGTCGACGAGCTTGCTGTCGGAGAAGCTCATGTCGCCGGAGGAGACAAGGCGGATTCCGCCGATCATGATGAGCCAGCCCAAGGAGACTGGGATAAGGACTTTCCAACCAAGGTCCATCAACTGGTCATAGCGAACCCGGGGAAGGGTGGCTCGGAACCAGACGAAGATGAACAGGAAGACCAGCAGCTTCAAGAAGAACCAGATGAATCCCATGGCCGCACCAATTGGCAGCAACTGAGGACCAGCGGGCCCACCAAAGAACAGGGTGACGATGATGCCGCCCATGGTGACCGTGTTCATGAACTCGGCCAGGAAGAAGAGGGCAAAGCGGAAGGATGAATACTCAGTGTGGAACCCACCGACCAGCTCCTGCTCGGCTTCGACCAGGTCGAAGGGCGGCCGGTTCAGTTCGGCCGTAGCGGCAATGAGGAAGACAACAAAGGGAATGAAACCGGTGGTCACAACATGCCAGCCAGCGAAATTGAATCCCAAGAATGAGTCGCCGGCCTGGTTCATGACCATGCCATGGGTACTCAGCGTGCCAGAAACTAACAAGACCGTTGCCAGAGACAGACCGAGGGCAGCTTCATAGGAGATGGCCTGGGCGGTGGCCCGAATCGAACTGATCAGGGGGTACTTGGAACCAGAGCCGTAACCAGCCAGAACCGTTCCGTACACGGCCAGTGAACTCATGGCCAAGAAGAACAAGATTCCCATCGGCAAGTCAGCTACTTGCCACAGGAACTCCCGTCCACCAAGGAATTCAGGCAAGGTGCTTGTCCCCGTCTTGCCATCGGAGAAGTCTCCGGCAATAGGAACAACGGTGAAGGTCAAGAAGGCGGGAACAACGGCCAGGAACGGAGCAAGGATGAACAGAACCCTGTCGGCTTTGGACGGGATGAGATCTTCCTTGAACAGGAGCTTCATGCCGTCAGCCAGGGTTTGGAACAGCCCGAAGGGGCCAGCAACATTGGGACCAACCCGGTTCTGCAGGCGGCTCACCACCTTGCGTTCGAACCAGACCATCAGCATGGTCATTACCAAGGTCACGACCAGGGCGACCACTGCCATGATGACGGCAAAAATCACATCGCCGAAATCGACGCCGTCGTTGAGGAAAGGATGTCCCATTAGCGTGCCACCCGAATTGTGGTAACGGACTGTTCACAATCAATGAGCTCGCCGATATCCAAACCCGGTAGTCGGAAGTGGATCCGAGCGGTGCCCCGAGGGAGACCGGTATCAGCAACAACACCAACGTCGGCTCGAATCGATCCGGACTCGATGGTGACTACCTCGCCGTCGCGCACACCGAGTTTCTCGAAGTCGATTGCAGAAACACTCAGCTGAGCTTGTTCAGGAAGCTCGGCCAGCGTGGCGGAGTTGTGGATCATGGTGCCTTGGTCCCAAAGCTTGCGGTCAACGGCGAGAGCCAATCCGTAGCCATCGACTGCGGGGACTTCGGTGCGGCTACCAAAATCAACTGACCAGGTGCGACCTTGATCGAGTAGGGGTCCGTCATCAGAGCGACCGAGGGCATCCCAGTCGACCGCCCCAAACGAAGGTATCGAAGCCGAAAGATCCGAGCGAACCTCATCTAAGGTCGTGAAGCCGAGGTCCATCCCGAGAGACTCGGCAATCTCGGCGGCAATCATCCAATCATCGCGAGCTTGACCCTTGGCGGTGACCTTGGCCTGCAGCGGACTGAGGCGGCCTTCCAGGTTCAAGAAACTGCCGTCGACCTCACCAAAGCCAGCAGCGGGCAAGACCAGATCCGCCCGGGCCGATGAGTCGGTCAAGAAGGTATCGACGGCAACCACGGTATTGACCTCGTTGAAGGCGCTCGTGACAAGATTGCGATCGGGGAAGTCGGCGATTGGGTCGGCCCCAAGGAGCAGGAGGGTGTCGATCTTGCCGTTGACTGCTGCTCGCAGGATGGCTTCGGTATCGAGCCCTGGCTCGTCGCTGGGGTTTCCGCCCGGCCCGAACTCGGGAGTGAGGCCCATTTCGAGGGCACCCATCAGGTTGCCGCGTCGGAGGGCAGGCAGGAATTTTGCTTCCGGGGCCAGTCGCAGTAGGGACTGCACAGCATCGCTGACGAAGTCAGCAGACTCGGCCAGGTTGGACCGCCCAACAATGACGGTCACGTTCGAACCATCGGTAGAACCTTTGGCAATGGTTGCGGCCACAGCTTCAAGATCGGATCCGTCGACCCCACCGACCGAGGTGCCAAACAATTGGTTGGCCATCGCCTCGGTAACCGCGCCCAGCGAGCCGGGAGCAGGGTGAATGCTGAGCGAAGCGTGCGTGGTCAGGCTGGTAGCTGTCGGAGTGATCTCGACAATGGTTACGCCAGACTCGACCGCGGCATGTCGCAGCCGTAAGAACAAGGTTGGTAGTTCTTCTTTTGGATCAGGTGCCATCAGAACAATGATGGAACCCGGCGCTACGGCCTCGGCAATCGTGGTTTTTGGCAGGCCAAGAACAAGGTCGGCTGCGATGCCGTCACCGATATTGGCATCGACATTGGAAATGCCAGAGCCCTGCAGAAGTTTCGACCAGACATATTGGGCCTCGACACTGAGCCGCGCGCCTCCGAGCACACCGACCCGGTCCGAACCAATACTGAGGGCCTTCGCCGTCTGGCCAATGGCATTGTTCCACCGGATTGAATCGAACGATGATCCAGCTTTGGCCAGGGGCTCGGTGAGGCGAGCATCGGAGTTTGCGGCTTCATAGCTGAAGCGTTCCTTGTCCGAAAGCCAACCCCAGTTCACGGCCTCACTGTCAACGCCGAGCACACGAACCATTTCGTCACGAGAGGACTGGAGAGCAATCCTGGCGCCAGTGGAGTCGACGGTGGCAGTCGACTCGGTTGCCGTCAGATCCCAAGGGCGAGCCTTGAATCGGTAAGGAGTAGCAGTGAGGGCGCCAACGGGACAGATCTGCACTGTGTTGCCGCTGAAGTAAGAGGAAAACGGGTGATCGGGAAAAGTATTGACCTGGGTTTCGTTGCCACGATCGATGAAGTGGATCAGGGGGTCACCGGCAACCTCTTTGGAGAAGCGGGTGCAGCGATCGCACAAGATGCAGCGTTCTCGGTCAAGGTTGACCAGATCACTAATCGGGATTGGTTTCTCGTAGTGCCGTTTCTCTTCGACGAAGCGGGTCTCGCCCGGTCCAAAGGCATAGGCGTTGTCCTGCAACGGGCATTCGCCACCCTTGTCACAAACTGGGCAATCCAGTGGGTGATTGATCAAGAACAGTTCGAGGATGCCGCTCTGAGCTCGCTTGGTCGCCTCGGTCTCGGTGTTGACCTTCATTTCGGGGGTAACCGGCAGCATGCAGCTTGGCTGCAAGGCGGCTCCACGACCAGTGTCGACCTCGACCAGGCACATGCGACACATGCCAACCGGGGTAAGACGCTCGTGATAGCAGAAACGCGGGATGTGTACGCCGTTGCGCTCGCAGGCATCAATGAGAAGTTCACCGTCGTTGGCACTGAGGGCTTGACCGTTGAGGAAGAACGGGACCCCGGTTACTGCTTCAGTCGATTCGGTAGTGCTCACGAGAGATTCTCCAAGACGACGGTCTCCGGGATCAGGGCTTCGAACTCAGACCGGAAGCGGCGCACCGCAGAGGTGATGGGTGCGACCGACGATGGACCGAGTGGGCAAATTGTTGTCTGCTTTGGGGGGAAGGGCACAGGGTCCAAATCCTCACCTTTGAATCCGGCGACTGGATACACCCCGGGACTTATGCTCTGGCCTATTTCCAGCAAGAGGTCCAAGTCTTCGGGGCGTCCGTGGCCATCGAGGATTCGCTGCAAGACTTTTTCTTCCCAGGCCGTGCCTTCACGACACGGGGTGCACTTGCCGCATGACTCTCGGGCGTAGAAGCGAACGAGGCGAAGACAGGCTTTGACGATGTCTGTTGTTTCGTCCATGACCATGATGGCGCCAGAACCCAACATCGAACCCTGGGGCCCGACTTCTGAAGCTTCAATGGGAACGTCCAGCTGATCTTCAAAGAACCAGGGGGCCGAGCCGCCGCCGGGAACAAAGGCTTTCAGCTCGTTGCCGTCCTTGATTCCTTGGCAGTACTGCTCGCCGTAGAACAGGTCACGGAAGGTGACGACTCCCTGCTCGACTTCATACACACCAGGTCGATTGACATGGCCGCTAATGGCCAGCATTCGAGTACCGGGAGATTTCTCGGAGCCATAGGTCTTGAACTTGTCCGCACCATTGACCATCAACCAGGGAAGGTTGGCCAGGGTCTCAACATTGTTGACAATGGTTGGCTTCATATAGAGGCCTTTGGCTGCCGGGAAAAATGGCGGCTTGAGGCGTGGCATCCCCCGATTGCCTTCGAGGCTCTCGATGAGGGCGGTTTCTTCACCAACGATGTAGGCACCAGCTCCCCAGTGCAACACAACGTCAATAGAGACGTCGGTACCGAGAATGTTCTTACCGACGTAGCCAGCAGCGTATGCGTCGTTTAGAGCCTGGGCGATCCGTTCTTGGGCAACAGCCATCTCGCCGCGAACGTATAAGAAGCACTGGTTGAGGCCAAGGGCATAACAAGCAATCACACAGCCTTCGATGAGCTGGTGAGGGTCGCGTTCCATAAGGAGGCGATCCTTATAGGTACCGGGCTCGGACTCGTCGCCGTTAACCACCAGGTATCGGGGCCAGACTGGCGGCATGAACCCCCACTTGATTCCTGCAGGGAACCCGGCACCGCCCCGCCCAAGCAGGACGGCATTCTTGACTTCGCCAGCGACGTCGGCAGGAGTGCGCCGGATGGCGTCCTTCAGGCCGTCATAGCCGCCAGTAGCTAGGGCTCGGACCAGGGTGTGGCTGTCCTCGTGAGGAAAGCGGCTGGTTACAATTTTTGGACCCTTGTTGTCGACATAGCCGGCAGCATGGGGGACATATTCGTTAGTAGACACCATCAGGCCTTTCCTGATTCGTCTGGAGCAGGCTGGCGACTAGCGAACCAGTCGGGGGTGCCCGCTTCTTCTGGAGATTCGATTCCGGCAAGTCGGTCGGCGGGAATGTGCTGGCGGACCAATCCAAGAGTGCCATGCTCGGGCAAGTCCTTGCGCTTACCCGCCCGAATGTCGGAAATGACCTGATCAAAATCGTCGGTACTCAAGCGGTACTCATAGCGATAGTTGACCTGCATGCAAGGCGCTTCGGTACAGGCAGCAATGCACTCGACGTCTTCGATGGTGAACAAGCCATCATCACTGATGTCGCCGGGGCGGATGCCAAGAGTTTTCTCGGCGTGATGCAACAACTCTTCTCCACCCGTGAGCTGGCAGCTCAGGTTGGTACAGATGTTGAGGATGTACTTGCCGACCGGCTCACGCTTGAACATCTCATAAAAGGTGCAGGTGCCAAGCACTTCGGCGGGCTCAACTCCAACCAGTTCAGCCAGATGCAACATGGCGTCGTCGGCCACATATCCGTCTTGTTCCTGGGCTAGATGAAGGAGGGGAATGAGGGCAGACTTTGGGCGCGGATAGCGAGCGATGATCTCTTTGGCCAAGGTTTCATTGGCAGTGTTGAGCCTGCTCATCGGTCAGACTCGCCCATGATTGGATCGGCAGAGGACAAGATCGCAACTCCATCAGCCAGCAAGCCGCCAGCCATCATGTGAGGAAGGGTTTGGATATTGATGAAACTGGGGCCTCGCACATGCATGCGATAGGGCTTCGAACCGCCATCGCTGACGATGTAGCAGCCAAGCTCGCCGCGAGGGGATTCGACCGCGGCGTAGACCTCACCCTCAGGAACTTTGAATCCTTCGGTAAAGATCTTGAAGTGGTGAATGAGGGCTTCCATTGACTCATCAATGCGGACTCGTGGCGGTGGTGTGACCTTGGCATCAATGGCGCGCCAGTCACCCTTTGGCATCTTCTCCACACACTGGTTCACGATGCGGATGGATTCGCGAATCTCATTCAGACGGATGGCGTAGCGATCGAAACAGTCGCCAAAGGTTCCAACAACCACGTCAAAGTCGACCTGGTCATAGTTGAGGTAGGGCTCATCACGACGCAGGTCACGGGCGACACCAGTGGAGCGAAGAATCGGTCCGGTTGTTGACAAGGCAATGGCCTCATCAGCAGTGAACAAACCAACACCTTGTAGGCGGTCACGCCAGATTGGTTGACCGGTCATCAAGATGTCGTACTCGTCCAACCGGGCAGGAAGCATGGCAGTCAGGGCCAGAACATCTTCTTGCCAACCGTCAGGCAAGTCGGCGGCAACCCCGCCGGGACGGATGTAGTTGTGGTTCATGCGAAGACCGGTGGTCTCCTCGAAGAAGCGGAGGATCTGCTCACGCTCACGCCAGCCATACAGCATCATGGAGACTGCGCCAAGGTCCATGCCGTTGGTGGCCATGAACAAGAGGTGGGAGGCAATCCGATTGAGCTCGGTCATGAGCATGCGGATCCAGATGGCCCGGTCCGGAACCTCTATCTCCAAGAGCTCTTCAACCGCAAGCGAGAAGGCAAGCTCGGTGAAGAGGGGGGAGATGTAGTCCATCCGGGTGACGTTGGTGCCGCCTTGCAGGAAGGTCAGAGCCTCGGCCTGCTTCTCCATTCCAGTGTGGAGATAGCCAACAATGGGCTTGGACCGGACAACGGTTTCGCCATCCAGTTCCAGCATGAGTCGCAGGACGCCGTGGGTACTTGGGTGAGCTGGGCCCATGTTCATCAACATGGTCTGGTCGGTCTCGCCGACAATACGTTCGTTGGCCGTCTCGGCCATGCGAACTTCGCTCATGCGCAACACATTGTCTCGATGGGGAAGCAGGTGTAGCTGCCCGACCGGCTTCTCTGGCTGGTCGATGTTTTCTTGATCGGATTCGGTAATGGTCACGATCCGCCACCTCCTCCGGTGGAGTTGGTTGTTGCTGTGCCTTTGAACTGGACCGGGATTGAACCGATGGCGTAGTCCTTACGCAAGGGATGACCCTCCCACGATTCGGGCATCAGGATCCGAGACAGGTCGGGGTGTCGATGGAAGGTGAGACCGAACATGTCAAAGACTTCACGTTCCATGAAGTCGCTTCCCGGATAGAGCACATAGAGGGAATCGATTGTCGGCTCATCAACCGACACCTGGGTACGAACCCTGAGTCGGTCACGAGTGGTGAAATTGGCGAAAATGGCAACAACTTCAAACCGTTGGGGGGTGATCCCCTCCGGTAGCGAACGATGACCTTTGTAGGTCAAATAGTCGACCGCTGTCAGGTCGATACACATGCGGTAGCCATCAGCCAGGAGAGCCTCAGCCACCGAGAACCATTGATCCTTCGGGGTGTGTAGGACCTTCTGCCCACGGGAGTAACTGACCAAACAACCGAAAGCCATTTCTGGGCTTGGGGCATCATTCGTTTCGGTGTCGTCTGTTTCGGTGTCTTCGGTGTCTTGTGTCTCGTCGGTGGTCATCGTCGACCCAGACTGGTCACCATGGACTGGCCTTGGCCGTCCAATTGCTCAATCATGACGCCAGCGCCGGACCCGCTGGACTCACGGCGGCGCATCAACTCCCCGCTCTCGATCTTCATGTGCAGGGTATTGATGGCATGGAGAAGGGTTTGAGGTCCAGGAGGGCAGCCGGGTGCATAGACATCAACGGGAACAATCTGATCAACACCCTGCACGATGGCGTAGTTGTTGAACATGCCACCGCTGGAGGCGCAGACTCCCATGGCGATGACCCACTTAGGTTCCATCATCTGGTCATAGACCTGGCGAAGAATGGGTGCCATCTTCTGGCTGACTCGACCAGCAACGATCATCACATCGGCCTGACGAGGCGAGGCACGGAAGACTTCCATGCCAAGGCGAGAGATGTCGTAGTGGGCACCGCCCGTTGCCATCATTTCAATGGCGCAGCAGGCCAGACCGAACGATGCGGGCCAGCTGGAACGGGCCCGAGCCCAGTTGATCAGGCTCTCGACTTGGCCAGTAATCACATTGTGCTCAAGTGCACCGATTCCGTCGAATTCAAAATCATCAAGCTTGGCCATCAGACTGCAGCACCGTCCTTCTGATTCTTGGCTTCCTGGCTTGCTGCATTGTCACGCTCAAGGTCACCGCGTTCTAGGTCACGGACAACCTCAGAGGCAGGAATGATCTCGACCTCGTCATAGCGACCTTCCATGCCAACACGACGCACGGTCGAGTTCACCGTGCGCTCGGCGCTCACCATGGTTGATTGGCGACGGTTGACCTGCAGGGTTCCCCAATCGAGGGCTCCCTTGGAAACCAGGTAGAGGAACGACTCAAAAACCAGGGCAGAGAAGATGAGGATGGCGATTAAGCCGAACCGACCGAGGCCTGCATGAGCAACAGCCCAAGGGTAAAGAAAGACGATCTCGATGTCGAACACGATGAACAACATGGCAATGAGATAGAAGCGAACCGGGAACCGATGGGGCGGCTCACGACCAGGCACGATTCCGCACTCATAGGGTGCGAGTTTCTCTTCGGTTGGACGACCTGGAGCGACGATTCGCGAAGCAACCAGATTGATTGCTGCGAACCCAGTCCCAAGGACAAACAACGCCACCACCGGTAGGTACTGGGCCATGGGGGATTCCTTTCAAACGAATTCTCTCACGCTGCTGCAGGTGGACCAGCGGGCGTTGAGTATGAACTTAGGCGGCTGCTCGAATGGCCTCTTCGCGACGGTCACGCAGATGCATGGACCACACGAGGAGACCAAAGATGATGCCATTAAATATTCCAAAAAGAGCCGGTGTGACACGTGTCCCACCAAAGAGAACGGGTAGTGGTCCACCACGATCACGTTCCATGACCACGCTGACAATGGGCTTGTCCGGGTCAGGGGAGGCAACAGGAGGCGCGTCGCCAGGCAGGGCGGCAACGTCAACCGCTCCCTGAACCTGGATGATGATCAGTTCTTGAGGGTGCCAGAAGTGAACAAAGGTGGTGTCCAGCTTGTGCAGAACCCGGTCAACAACGTTGGGATCATCAACCAGGAGGGGCTTGCCACCAATGTTGTAGGCACCAAATCGCAGAGGTACGTAGTCCGCCGTACTGGCAAAGACCTCGTGGGCGTGCAAATACTCATCAGCTGAAGCCTGAGCCTCACCTCGACGAGGGTTAGATGTCACCAGATAGCGCCAGCCAGCCAAGTCATCGGCATTGGCTCTGGCAAAGTCCAGTGCCTCCTGCTGAGCAATGTCGGGATCCTCAGACAAGGCTCCGTCGGCGACAGAGAAGCTCTGAAGTGAGTCACCAAGTTCGATCACGGTTTCATCACCGGAGAACAGCAGACCGTCGTCACCTCTGCTCGGACTGTCGCTGGTGATCTCAACCAGACTCCAAGACTCGGCCTCGCCCTTCCATCCAATGCCATAAATGGTCCAGAAGACGCCCATCATGGCCATCCAACCAAAGAGGGCGGCGGCGGCGATCAGCCCGCCAACACGCGGTCCTGCGTTGGTTGCTACCAGCAGGTAGGTGCTACCCATCAGGACAACAACGCCGACCATGACCACAAGTACACCGCGGAAGAACGGATCAAATGCCACGCCACCAATAAAGGCGAACCCAGTAGTCGAGAGGAAAGACAACATCACAGACCTCGCACGTAGTCAACGGCTTCTTGAATGTACTCGGCCGGTAGCAGCCCGGCAAAGCCTGGCATCATGCCTCGATGGCTCTGGCCACCCTTGCCGTATCCCGCTCCTGCTTCGGAGCCATTGGAGATGAAGTCGAATTGCGCTCGACTGGTACGTTCTGGCATTTCCACAATGGCGCAATCACCACCGACCCGTCCATCAGCGAATTCGATAACCAAGCCCGACAGGCTGGCCGGATCCAGTTCTGGGGGAGCAAGGAAATTGCCGCTCTCCTCGTCATAGACGGGCACGAACTGGGGATCGAATGGGTAGGCGTTGGCGGCAACACCGTTGGGCTCCCATAGCTTGGAATTGAACCCGCAGATGGCCAGATCTCCATTCTGATCACCGCTCAAGATGGTGTAGGGGATCGGATTGCCCTCGTCATCAGTCTGGTCGGCGATGGGCCTACCCGAAGCGTCCAATCGGATCTCTTCGTTAGCAGAAGAAAGGTAGTACTTATAGTCCAGTGTTCCGTTGGCAGCCAGACTTGAGTGTCCACCTGATGGGGCCCAGGATCCATCGGGATTCTTCCAGCTGTCGTCGGGGAATCGGTCGGTCACTCCGCCACAGAGGCTGTAGCCAATGCCTGAGGGGTCACCGCCGCCACAAGCAGCCACTCCGGTTGAGAGCGGATCGGCCCCAACATCACGCGGAGTATCAGGGCCAAGAGACCAGCCTGCGGTGTGGCAACGAGCGCAGCTCAATGAACCTGCTTTGAATCCACTGAAATAGCCAAGGTTGAAGACGGCTTCACCAACCGTCTCGAACTCTCCATCATCAATGGATCGCTGGAGCTCCTCTTGGACTTCCTGGGCCAGCTCATCAGCCGCAGCCTGAGCAGCCACGGAATCCTCCGCAGTCGCTATCACGATTGGGTCGAGGCTCTGTACCTGGAAGGTCTGGATGTACTCGATGATGTTCTGGACTTGTTGGGTGGTCAGCGGTCCACCGCCAGGCGTTCCCCAGGCAGCCATAGGCGAGCCTGGACGACCATAGTTGAGGATGTAGGTGACCTCTTCTTCGTCGTACCGGTTGAAAATATTGTTGAGTGCCGGAGCCTGCCAAGTTGCGTTGGCAATGAACTGTCCGTCCACGTCCTGCAAGACATAAGGGGCCGAACCGCCGACTCCACCGGCGGCGTGGCAATTCACGCACTGAGCACCACGCAAGTAGCTGCCTTCGCCTCGACTTTCGAAGTTCAGCTGGTAGGCATCGACCGCACCTTCTTGACGCCCCGGCTCAGCTAGCCAGTAGAAGGGAAGAGAGACAGACACGAGGGCCAACAAGACAAGGGCGAAGCTCAGCGACTTGTCCAGCTTGGGTCCTTCGAGTTCTTCATCGCTTAGATAGGGAACCCGGTTAGCGGCGAGCTCAATTTCTGATCCAAGTTCGGGCTTGGCCAGGAAGATATTGCGAATAAAGAGGGCAACGAAGGCAATGAGGACAATGGAAGCAACGGTGAGGCCAATACCCCGGTAGTCAATTCCAAGAAGAGCGACTGAACTCATCAGTGGCCACCTCCGACGCAGTTCGGTCCCTCGGCCTCTTGACCCGTAGTGTTTGTACCAATCGGTGGGCCCTTGATGACCGCTCCGGTGTCAACAATGAGTTCATTCCCAGCGCTGACTTCCATGGGGAAACGATCCATTCCTCGGGGGGCAGGGCCGCCCTTCTTCTCACCGACGCGGTTGTACTGAGAGCCGTGGCAGGGGCACTCGAACCATTGGGAAGTTCCGCATTCGGGAACACGACAGCCAAGGTGAGGGCACGTCTGGAACAAGGCAACGACACCAACTTCAAGCCCTTGGGAAACCTGATCGTAGAACGAGTAGGTCGACTTCGCCTTTTCCAGGGCGAAGTGCGGGTACTCAGTGACCCACATGCGGCCTTCGGGAACATAGAAGAATCCGCCGCCAGCCTTGATTGCGGCCTGGATATCAGGCAGGCGTCCGACGGTGATCCGCGAGCCGAACCCGGATGAACCTTGTGGCCACAAGAAGCCAATGCAGGCCAAGCCGAATCCGGTGAGGCCGAAGCTGAAGGTGGCCAGGATGCCCCGATTGAGGAATTGACGGCGAGCGACGCCGAGTGTCTCGGGATCCGGTGGCACATAGGCGACGGGAGCTTTCGGACCAGCTGCTACCAGCTTGCCTGAACGTTGTTCGGCAACGGCTTTTTCGATCTCTGCTCCAACGGCTACGTCCTGTCCAGGCTGAGAACTCTGCAGATCGACCGCTCCGCGATCACGCTTCGCCACTTCTCCGGAAAGTTGACCGATGGCGGACTCGGTGTCCTTGCTGCGAAGCGACGCCAAGGTGCCGATCAGCGCAAGAAGGGCGAGAACAATGATGCCGACTACGAGGATAATTACCATAACGACCTCTCTACAGCTCGAAGAACAGGCCGTCGGCCCATGGGAAGACAAAGTTGAAACCGGGCCCACGGAAGAATGAGCCAATCATGACCAGAACCGACCAGAACATCATGAACGTGGTGAACAAGCTGATGGCAAATTTGCGATCCTCCGGCTTGTTGCTGGGGTTCTTGTCGATATAGGGGGCCATCGTCAGGATGATGAGGCCGATACCAGGCACCGTCACACCAGCAACCATCGGGTGAAACATGGTCAACATTTCCTGCAGACCGAGGAAGTACCACGGGGCCTTGGAAGGGTTTGGCGTCTGGTTGACGTTGGCCAGGATGAGCAAGGGTGCATTGACGAAAATGGAGAAGATGGTGAGGAACCCAAGGCAAAACAGGGCAGCACCAAACTCGACAATGATGAGGTGGGGCCAGACGTGGACCTTGTCCATTGGCTTCATCTTGATGTCTTGGATTGAGCCGGACTTGACCACCGTCAGAAGTCGCTGGGTGTGGCCAGCTGCTCCGGTCATGACCGGACCATCGGCAACCGCGGTAGCGGCGGCAACCGCAGATGCTGCTGCAGCTGGTGCCGCAGTCGCTACTGCCCCCTTGCCCTTCGCAGACTTGGAGCGTTCCAACAGGTGGGCGGGGATTTTTGATGCCGCTTCACTGACCGGCGCATCCTCGCTGGCCGCAGGCGCGTCAGCCTCAGGTGTGGCCTCAGCTTTTTTTCTGGCCTAGGCTGCTCTTTTGCGGAGATGTTCTGGAATTTCTGTCATGCGGTGGTTCCTCTTGTCCGGAAGATCGTGGTGTCCAATGGGATCAGTTGGGTCTAAAGCGGCCCGGAAATCCCACCGTCCTTTCGAACTCTCCAGAAATGGATAGCCATGAAGATAACGGTTACGAACGGCAACATCAGTACGTGGAGCACGTACCAACGAAGCAGGGTGGTGGTTCCAATGACTTTCCCGCCAAGGAGCACAAATTTGACCTGGTCGCCGAACACTGGGGTGTAACCCATCATGTTGGTGCCAACGGTTACCGCCCAAAGGGCTAGCTGATCCCAAGGCAGCAGGTAGCCAGTGAAGGAAAGAAGGAGGGTGAACTGCAGCAGCATGGTGCCAATCACCCAGTTGAACTCACGAGGGGCCTTGTATGCGCCGTGGTAAAAGACTCGGGCCATGTGCAAGAAGACCGAAAGCACCATGAGGTGAGCGCCCCATCGGTGCATGTTTCGAACCAGCAATCCGAAGGTCACCGAGGTTTGCAGGGTGTAGATGTCGCCCCAGGCTGCGGCAGCCGTAGGACGGTAGAAGAACATCAAGAAGATGCCGGTAACCGTCAGTACGATGAAGAGGAAGAAACTAAGACCGCCAAGGCACAAGGTGTAGGACACCTTGACTGCGTGGCGCTTCACCTTTACTGGGTGAAGGTGGTACAAGACCGAGTTCATGATGACGTAGGAACGGTTACGCGGGCTGTCGGTGTAGCCCTTGCGGAAGACCGAGCCAGGTCGGAAGATCGAATTCCATACCTGGCCGCCTTGCACAGTATTCATGACGTCAGTCATCTGTGTTGCCGCTTTTTCAGCCATTGAAGGCTTGTCTTGTATCGACTTTGCCATGAGCTTCCTGGGTCGCGTTTCGGTGAGAAGGGTTAGGAGTAAAAGAGGTTCGAGCTAGCCAAGCCGCATTCCATAGCCATAGCCATGGGTAGGGGTTCGCTGGTGGTGATCGCCGGTCGGGCTGGCGTCTGAGATCTTGCCGAGGATGATGACCCCGGTCGGGCAACGGTCAACGCACAGGGCGCAGCGGGTGCAGACATCATCGTCGATGGTGAAGATGAAGGCATCGGCTGGATCATCGCCGGGTTTGGCAATACCGAAGCTTTCCGAGATCGAATCAGTCTTCTGCATGTGGATGCACTTCCACGGGCAGATGTCGACGCAGCCCTCGCAGGTAATGCACTCGGACTGGTCAATGTGAATGAACTGTTTTGGCTTGACGGCCTTGGCCAGATAGTCGGCGTCAACTTCAACCAAGACATAGTCGTCCCGGAATTCGGGGAGCGGGGGGTTCGCATCGGTATAGCCCACGGATCAGCCCCGCTTCACCAGTGGTCGGCCATAGGTGCTCTTGGCTACTTCCGTTGAGGTCTTGGCCTTGCCTCGGGCCTGCCAAGAAGCCCACATGCCAGACATGATCCCCAAAAAGACGATGTAGATGAGGGCCGCGGCGACATCGGAGATGACCCGACGGGTGATGTCGAACGGCAGCCAGCCACCCTGGCTTTGGGGACGAACAATGTCGCCCCAGCCGTAGACAAACTTGTCCGAGCGAAAGCTCCACTCGTTCTCAGCCAACGTCAACCACTGGTGAGGGACAATGCCAAACACAATAAACATCAAGAAGAAGATGTAGGCCGAGAAGACCGCAGCTTCGCCCCAAGTCATGACGGCTCCGACAGGTCGACGTCTGGAATACCACCAGATGCCGGCGGCCATAAGTATTGAGATGAGTACCGACACCACTAGGGCAACCATCGGTGGAACTCCTCGGGGGTATCTGCGGGCTGAAAGGGCTTGCGGTAGCGACTGTTCTCGGGTAGCCGAGCGCGGTCGCAAATCTGTCGACTGAAGTCAACGCCTCAATAATCTACATCCCCAGAGGCTCGACATGACAAACTCCACCAATAATCGTGGTCACGACAATATTCGGTCTAGTATTGGCGTTTCTGCGGCCAAATCCGGCCAGCCGAAGTTACACGTCAGCAATGCCTCCGCTCCTGTCCAGTTGAGTCACGAATTCAACTGGGCATAACACGGGCACGAGGCCCCAGTTCAAGCACCGCACCAGCAAGTGAGAGCAACCCGTGACTGAGATCCCCGAACATCTCTTGAAACGAAGTAAGGCCGCCAAGGGCAAGGGTGGCGACGATGATGCTGCTCCTGCGGCCGCCGCCTCGTCATCGGTCACGCCAGCCAAAGCTGACCCGGTTCCGAGCGGGCCACCGGCTATCGCCGCCGCTGCTGCCGCCATTCCCAAGGACTCCGAGCCTGAACCGGCCAAGCCGGAATCCGAAGCGGTGCAGCGTGCACGCAAGCGGAATCGCATCCCAATGTGGGCACTCGTTCTAGTATTCTTTCTGCCAATCTGGGCTATTTCTTTTGCCGGAACCATGCAGCTTCCTCCGACCGAAGATCTCCTCTTCATTGATGCGGCCGAGGCCTTTTCCACTTGCGCTTCTTGCCATGGCGCCAGTGGCGGTGGCGGGGTTGGCTACCAGCTAAGTGGAGGCTCTGTTCTTGAAACCTTCCCTGATCCAATTGATCAGATGGTGCACGTTGCTCGTGGTTCAACCGCCATCAACGGTGAGGCCTACGGAGCCGAACGGGCCGACGGCCAACGAGTGGCTGGAACGCTTGGCAACATGCCAGCCCATGCAGGCACCTACAGCCTGCTCGAGCTTGAGCTAGTTGTGTTCCACGAGCGGGCCATCTTGTCTGAGGAAGACACCACGGGCGACGCCTACCTGGAGTGGATGGACGACATGCGCGAACGCATCGAATCCGGCGAAGACATCCACATCGATGTTGATTCTCTTCTGGCTTGTGCCGATCCAATGGTCACCCCCGGCGGCGGTGGTGAGCATGGCGAGGACTGCCCTGGCCCACAAGCAGAGGAAGGCTGACCCAGCAGCCTCAATGACTGCGCCTGATGGCAGCCTTGCCATCATTTTCTTTGGGTCGCGTCAAAATAATCTCAATCAGCCGCCAAGCTTGCTCAAGCAGAGGTGCTTTCTCTGCCGATAGGGAAGACGTGTCTGCGCGAAATCGAATCAGCTCATCCATTTTTGTTGGACTCCTGTTGGGAGCAACTGCGATCGTTGCTCCCGTCATGCCCGCTAGTGGGTTGCAGACACCTGGGCCTCCCGAACCTACCGTTCCCGAACCTACGGTTCCTGTCATCATCGAGGTTTTTGATCCTTCGATCGACCTGAATTCTCCGGAGGCCAAGGAAGAGATCGCGGCGATGCTCGCCTCATCGAACCAGGGTGTACTCCCAGACCAGTCCCGCGCTGCCGGATTACAGGCTTCCGCTGTCGGCGGACAGATTTCGGTCAACTTCGTTTCGGTCCCCCCGGTAGATGTGCAGAACGTGGTCAATGCCGCCGTCGCCGATTGGAATGCGGTCCTGTCCATCCCAAGCGGAGCACCCGTTGTGTTGGACTTTCGGTGGGAAGCCCTGCAGCCCGGCTATCTGGGTTGGGCCCGTCCGACCCATCTTGAAAACTCTGCCGCGTTGCCGACCTCAGATTGGTATCCAACAGCTCTAGCCAATGCCCTGGTCGGATACGACATGCGGCCCTCCGAAGCCGAGATTGAAATTGGCATTGCCTCCAATCTCTACAACACCACCAATGGCTGGTACGCGGGTACCGGCACCGTTCCCTCCAACCGCCGAGACTTGTATTCCACCATGTTGCACGAGATTGGTCACGGGCTCGGCTTCATCGGAACAGCTCAGCAACCTGGCGGGCAGAGCCCAGGTATCAACAACCCTCCCCTGGTCTTTGACCGGCTGGCCCGCTTCAACGGCTCATCAATCATCAATGCTGGCAACATCAGTACTGCACTCACATCCAACAATCTCTACATCAATATTGGCGGCGAACAGCTACGCAGGCTCTACGCTCCAAGCTCCTTCCTCAACGGCAGCAGCTTCTCTCACTTCGATGAGAGCTACCAGCCTGGCCAACCCGGCTCGATGATGTCGCCCGCTCTTGGACTGGGCCAAACCGATCGGGCAATCGACGCGGCCATCCTCGGAGTCATGGACGGCATTGGCTGGAACGTCTCGGCCAAGCCATTGGCCCCAACCCTGACCGACGTCTCTGCTGGACCGGGTCAGCTCTCGGCTTCTTGGTCCATCAACCTCAGCCAGCAGGGCATGCCACCAGTGAGCTATCAACTTGATGCCCGACAGGGCACCACGATCGACAATCAGATCAACCTTCACTGGTCGTCTTTTGCCGGCACCCTTGGCGGACTAACGAACTTCGCTGACTATGACCTCGTCGTCACCTCCGTCGCAAGTGACGGCACAACCTCCTCCACTACCTTCGACGCTGAGGGCGACCCCTACCTGCTGAAAGCGAACGGCAGCGGCCTGTCTCGCACCTTGACCTGGGAGCCAATGAGTTCGGCCGGCAGCGCTGGGGCGGTCTACACCCTGGAACGGTCCAAGGACGGCGGCAACTTCGTCACCATCGGTACTACCGCCGGTACCGCATTGTCCGATAGCAGTTTGAGCCCGGGCGTCTTCCAATACCGGGTTACGGGAACGACAGCGGCAGGAACCAGTGGCGAAGCACGATCACTCTTTGTTGGCGCAACAACCACAACCGTACGACCGTTCTCCTTGGACGGTCAGGTCGCTCGGCTCTACAACGCCTACTTCGACCGAGACCCCGATGCCAGCGGCATGAACTATTGGTTGGGTCAGCGCGCCCTTGGAGTCAGTCTCGAAACCATGTCTCAAACTCTTGCTGCCAGCACCGAGTTCACCGCCAAATACGGCAATCTCAGCAACGCCGACTTCGTAAACCTTGTCTACACCGAGGTCATAGGCCGCCAGGCTGATGTTGAAGGGTTCAACTATTGGTTGGGCAGACTCAACTCGGGAATGAGCCGAGGAACCATGATGGTCGGCTTCTCCGAGGCACCGGAATACATCAACCAGACGGGTACGACTGCACCACAGTCATCCATCGAGGCTGGCCTTTACCGGCTCTACTTGGCCTACTTCCTTCGGGCGCCAGATTCTTCCGGCTTTAGCTATTGGCTCGGCCAGGCCAATGCTGGCGCCAGCTTGGAAACCATCTCGGCTCAGTTCGCTACCAGCCCCGAATTTGTCGACAAGTACGGTTCGCTCAATGATGACGACTTCGTCCAGCTGGTCTACCGAAATGTCTTGACTCGGGAGCCCGAGGCCAGCGGTCAGTTGTATTGGGTTGGACAGTTGGATAAATCAGCCTCTCGGGGCGACGTCATGGTTGGCTTCTCCAATAGCGCCGAGTTCCTTCTGGCCACCGGCACCCTGCCGTAGGCAGGTCACGACCGGTGTTGGCCGCTGCACTGAGCCCCTACAAGTCTTGACGCTTGAGCTTTCCGATGGCGCTGATGGGCAACTCAAGCACCGGCTGTATCCGGTTGGGGATCTTGTAACGAGCGAGCTCAGTGGCGCAATGCTCTCGCAGGACGGCCTCGTCAATCTGATAACCCTCATTGGCAACAACGAAGGCAACAACCCGCTCACCGGTGAAGGGGTCGGGCTCGCCTCGAACTCCGGCAGCATTGACCGACGGGTGGGTCATCAAAGCTGTTTCTACCTCGGTTGGGTGGACATTGAATCCGGAGACAATGATCAGGTCCTTGATCCTGGTTACGATGGCCAGTTGCCCAAACTCATCGACTACGGCAAGGTCACCGGTTCGGAGCCAGCCGTCATCGGTCTGGCTGCTTGGGTCGACCCGGCCGCCACCGGTTCCATCCTTGATCCAATAGCCTGGCGAGAGCATTGGGCCTCGGACCCATACCTCACCAACATCGCCGACCAGGACGTTCTCCCCTTCGGGGTCCACCAGCCTGACTTCAACCCCGGGCATGAGCCGTCCAACGGAGCCAACCGGAGCATCAGTGCCCATTGCCGAGGACAGCACTCCCCCAGTTTCGGTGAGTCCATACCCCTCGCTGACCTTAACCCCAAGCTTCTCCTGCACCCGCACGGCCAAGGCCGGCTCCAGACGTGCGGCTCCAGAAACAGCCAGCTTGACCGAAACATAATCTTGCGGTGTCGCCGTCTCATCGGCGGCAAGAAGGGCCCACAGGGTTGGTGGCCCAGCCAGGATGGTGACCTTGTTTTCGCGGACCAGTTCGGTTGTTCGGGCCGCTCCCGCATGGTCTTCAAGTACGAGGGTTGCACCACTAACCAGGGCCAGGTTGACGATGAGGTTGATGCCAAAGACATGGAAGAGCGGGATTACGGCCAAGGCCACTTGATGCTCAGCAAAAAACTCTGGGTTATTGGTGGTGACCGATTGCATGCTGGTTGACAGGTTGCCGTGGGTGAGAACGGCAGGCTTTGGGTCACCAGCAGTACCGGAAGTGAACAGGAAAACCGCCGGGTCATCACTACTGACATCGGCAACAGGAGCGGGTGGCGCAGCCGGTGACAGGTCCAGTCCGTTGACAGTGAGTTCCGGAAGTGTTGTCGCGTCTTCCTTGATGCTCTGGGCTCGAAAGCTGTGGGACAGTTCGCATCCAGGATTTGTGGCCAGGGTGGCCCACACGTCAAGTCCAGCATGACCAATGATGATGGCTGTGGCGTCGACTGCACTGAGTTGGCGGTGCAGTTCGGCTGCTGGCGACAGGGGGCTGAGCGGGACCGTGACCAGTCCTGCAGTCAGGCAAGCCAAGTAGCCAAGGACGAACGCTTCATCATTGCCAGATAGAAGCCCAACACGATCGCCGCGTTGTAGACCGGTGGCGACAAGGGCGGCCCGCCATTGATCGACCCGCTTGGCCAGTTGGGCATAGCTGGTGGTACGTCCACCGGCGACAAGTGCTGGCCGGTCCGCTGGTGGATCGCAGAATTGCTGGGAAAGATTCACCTAGAGAGTCAAACACACTTCGGGGGCAAGATCCTCACTAGCTCAAATCAGCCTCCAGTCTGCCGACCGGGTGGGTTGATGCAAGCCTTCTCCAACATTCGAATCTCGATTGTGTCTTCTTGGCGTTCTGTTTCGCGGCGTTCTGTTTCGCGGCGTTCTGTTTCATGGCGTGCTCTTGGCCTGCTCCTGGTCACGATGGGTTGGACCCTGACCCTCATCGCCTCATCTGCTCCTCCAGCCTTGGCGGCGGAAGTTGATGACGAAGCGGCGTTCGTTGCTCGGATCAACACCTTGCGGTCCGAGCAGGGACTTGCTCCGTTGGCTATCGACACCGAACTCGTTAGTGCTTCGCGTCAGTGGGCGGTGCAGCTCAGTCAGAACGGTGTGCTTTCTCACGCTGCGGACCTGTCCGTTGGTGTGACTTCGCAGTGGGCCAAGTTGGGAGAGAATGTTGGAGTCGCCAACTCCGATCAGTTCGATCAACTATTCACTGCCTTTGTTAATAGTCCGACCCACTATGCGAACCTGGTCGATCCCAGCTTCACTCACATTGGGACTGGGGTGGTCTATGACGACAACGGCCGGATGTGGACGACCCACCGGTTTATGGCCAAGGTCGGGGCGACAACAACTGTTCCATCGACCTCTTCTTCAACCACCTCTGAAACCGTCGCAACAACCTCAGATTCGACGCCTGGTACGACCACGCAAGGTTCGAACACGACGACGACCACGTCAGATTCACAGCCGACGACAACTCAAGACTCGAACACTTCGACCAGTGAGCCGTCGGCATCATCGACTTCTGCACCGACCACATCCCAGGACGTGTCACAGACCGATGACGGGCGGCCTGTTCTGCGGGCCATCCCAGCCGAACCCGTTGATCCCGAACTCTTGACCTTCTTGTTCGCTCAACTGAACCAGTAGGGGCCGACTCGGTGACCTTGGGGAACGAGGCCGCTGCTCGCAAGCGTGGAAGGTGATGGGACAGGTCAATGTTGTCCTCGACGACACGAATTACAGCAGCCGAAGATGTGCCGGGCGCGGCTAGTTTGCTGGGTGTTGCGCTCGGGTTGTGAGGTAGGCGCCTCCAAGCACGACCATGGTTCCTACGACCTCGACCACCTCTATGGACTCGTCCCGTACTAGCACACCCAACGAGATGGCAACAATGGGTACCAGGTAGGTGACAAGTGCGCCTCGGCTTGCACCAGTCCGGCCCGAGAGTGACGCTGCAAGCACTCGTGCTACGCCTGTTCCGGCCACACCAAGAATCACGACAGCGACGACGGACTCCGCGGTCGGTTTCGCCACCAGCGTT
>JAJRQY010000001.1 GCA_024280015.1 Actinomycetes bacterium | reverse complement strand
CCTTGGTCGGGCTGACATTGACTCGTTCGGCCAGCATGAGGGGAGTGCCCTGCAGCTCCCCCTTCAAGCTGTAGCCGACCATGGCATCGATGACCAGGTCAGCAGCCTGCAAGCTCTCTGGGGCGAGGGTCTCGTCACTCACACTGACACCTAGCCAATTCACCGTCGCCAGTTGGTGGGTTGGCACTTCTCCCATCCGGTCGCGTCGAGAGCTAAGCACAACCAGGACCTCGACACCCGAGTTGTGCAGGTGGCGGGCGGCGACCAGCCCGCCACCGCCATTTCCACCCGAGCCGGCTAAGACCACAACTCGCTTTGGGGAGAACTCTTTCTTCACCACTTCAGCCAACGATCGACCAGCATTTTCCATCATCTGGGTGAGGGACACGCGTGCATACTGGATGGTGAGACGATCGATTTCGGCCATCATGGCTGCATCAATCCAGGTCAGTTCTTCAGCGACTACGACCGGCCACATGCTCATAGCCAGATGCTAGGCCGGTCTTCTGTATTCAGGCTTCGGTTGCGTCATCTTGGTTGAGGCAGCTACACATTGCGTTCGCGGACCTTGGCCGCAAGGTCCAGCTTGTCCAAACTTCGTAAGCCGGGAAACTGAGCCAGGACGGCAGCTACCCCGACCAAGGCCGCGCTCGCTATGACCGACCAAGGATCAATTCCCGCCTCGAACTTGAACTGGGGGGTAGAGAATTGGTTGAGGAAGAGGCCGCCCAACACTCGACCAAGCAGGAGGCCGGGAATGACCCCGGCGAGGACAATGACCAGGTTCTCCAAGGTGATGGTCTTGCGTATCCAGCCTCGGTCCACTCCGTTTGCTTGCAGGGTCGCCACCTCACTCTCCCGCTCGGCGATGCTGACGGTCATGGCGTTGAAGATGAGAGCGACGGCCATGAACATGGCGAAGGCGAGCATCATGGCAACAAAGAACTTGGTCGCGGCCAGCAGGGTCGATGCCTGCCGGGCTACCGCTATCTGATCTTGGACGGCCAGGACGCCTGACAGGTCGGCGACCTGGTTGCGGATGATCCGATGATCGTCCGCAGAGTCCAAGGTGAGAACGACGCGAGACGGCTGGATGCCAGTCACGGTTTCCCAGTCGTCGATGTTGAGATAGCTGAATCCTCGGATTGGTTCATCGATGAAGCCGATTACCCGGACCTCGTTGGCGGTTGCAAGTGCCGGGAACTCCACCTGAACGGTGTCCCCAATCTCAAGGTTCAGGGAGTCTCGTGCGGCTAGGCCGACAACGATTCCTGCGATGTTGGGCCCGGGCCCTGCCTTGCTAGCACTATCCCACAGGCCGGGAACGAAGTCATGAGCCTGTGTCCCCGGAACGAAAGCTTGAAGTTGTTGAGGGGCAACATCTTGTCCCACTCTCAACAAGATGGGGGTTTCCTCATACGGCTCAACGCCGGCCACACCATCGAGGGCCATCAAGGTGTCCAGAACGTCGCCCGGGATTGGTGCCTGGTCGGAGGTGACCACCAGGTCGCGTTGGTCAACAATGGCGTACTGTCGATCGAACACTGAGTTGATTGAGTCGTTCATGACGAAGGCGCTGACCATCATGATGAGCGCCAGGACTACGCCGATCATGGTTGAGGCTGCTCGCCGAGGCTGACGTCGAATATTGCGAACGGCGACAATGGCCCAGGTCGGTGCACTAGATGGCAGGAGTCGCTCCAGGAAGGTTCTGCGCCCCTCAGTCTCTGGGCCAATGGGCCGCATGGCCGCTGCGGGCTCGATTGAGGCTGCGGCCCGGGCTGGGAGATAACCGGCGACTGCGCCCAGAACAAGACTGAAGATCAGGGCGATGAGCCAGGTCGTTGGAGAAAGGCTTTGGCTGCTGAAGGGGATGGACAAGAAGGACGTGTAGGCCTTGGTGGCAACCCCGGCTCCGTAGCTGCCCAAGATGATGGCGGGGATTGCTCCCATCAAGGTGGTGACGAGGCCGTAGCTGACAAAGTGACGCAGGATCTGACCCTCATCAAACCCGAAGGCTCTAAGCATGCCGATCTCGCCCCGCTGCAGATGGATCAGACGGCCCAGGAGGACGGAGGTCGCCAGGGCGGCGACGCTCAAGAAGAGGAGGGGGAACAGGATCGCCATCTGCTTGAACCCCTTGACGTCGTTCTGCAGGGCTTGGTCGCTGGGGTGGTGTGCTCGATCGAAGGCTTCGGTTGCTCCGTCTCGGTAAGCGGCGTCCACCATGCTGGCGGCGAGGTCGGGATCGTTATTGGTTGTTTGCACCACGATTTGATGGGAGCCTGGGGAAGCAAGGCTGGCTGCCAGATCCTCGGCAGCGAAGACAATGCCGAATTCATTCGGATCGGTGAGGAGCTCCTGGCTGCTTGGCGCAATCCAAAGCCACTCCGGTGAGGTGACAATGCCCACAATCGAGGCTTCGAACCACTCACCGTCCCGGTTCAGTTCAATGGTGTCGCCGACTGATAGCTCGAAGTTGGCCGCAGTGTGAGACTCGATGAGGACGGAGGTTGGATCTGATTGGTTCAGGTAGGTTCCGTGGTCGATAACCAGCTGATTGATGTCTGGCTGTGTGTCGATCGGGATGCCCTGGATCCGCCCCTGGATGGACCCGTCGCCCAGTCGCATCGGCACGTTTCCACTGGTTCGTGTCTCGATCTGGTCAACTCCTGCCAGTGCAGCAACCTTGCTGGCCAAATCGTCGTCGCCAGTTATCCAGACGTCAGCAAAGTTGGTTCTGTCATAGGTCAGGTCATAGGAGCTCTGGAGATTGTTGTACATGTCCCAGGCAATGACAAAGAGTCCAACCCCGATAAAGACGGTGGCTGCCACGGCGATGACCTGGCGACGTCGGGTCCGAAGATCCCGCCGGAGCTTCGACCGCAGGATTGCGCCCGTTGGAACCGGTGATGCGCTCATTGGTGTGTGTCCGAAACAATTCGGCCGTCAAGCATCCGGATGACTCTGCTTGCCCTGCTGGCGATTGATTCATCGTGGGTGACGATGATCAGGGTGCGTTTCTGGTCCCGGTTTAGCTGCTGGAGGAGATCAAGAACCTGGGTGCCCGATTCCTGGTCCAGGGCGCCGGTTGGCTCGTCACACAAGAACAAGGGACTATTTTTGGCCAAGGCTCGGGCGATGGCGACGCGCTGTTGTTGTCCACCAGAAAGAGCGGAGGGGAACCGGTCCAGGTGTTCACCTAAGCCAACCGCAGCCAACGCCTCGATTGACTCGGTCTTGCCGCCGCCGGTCAGACCAGCGATGAGTTCTACATTCTCCAGCGCGGTCAGGGTGGGGACGAGATTGTAGAACTGGAAGATGAATGCCACGTGATTGCGGCGGAACTCGGTGAGTTGGCGAGGCTTGAGGCCAGCAAGGTCTTGTTGGTCGATGCTGACGGTGCCGCTAGTGGCCGAGTCAATGCCGCCAATGACATTGAGCAGGGTGGTCTTTCCCGACCCGGATGGACCGAGCAGAACAATGAACTCACCGGTCCCCAGGTCAAGATCGATCTTGTCAAGAGCTCGGACTTCGGTTTCGCCTTCTCCGTAAACTCTGGAGACGCCTCGTAGTGAGACGATGGTCTGGCTGGCTTCAAGTGTTTGAGCTGGTGCTGTGATCGGGTCGTTCTGAGTAGTCACTGGCTGTCCTGCTCGGTAGTGCTGTCTTGTTTGGAATTGCTGTCTTGTTTGAAGATCCCTTGACCAACGACCTCAAACTCGGCTCGGGTCCAGCGCTCAATTCCCTCCGGGCTCATTGGATCAAAGCCAATCTGTCTGTGGATGTGGCTGCGTAGCAGCATGACTGCCAGGTCTGCGGCCAGGAGAAAGAGGGAGACCATCTCGGGGTCCTCAAGATCTCGAATCAGCCCAGCGTCATGCATGCGGGTGAAGTTGGAGGTGCCAATCTTGGCCACCTTGTCAAAGAGGGCATCTCCGGCCGCATCACCGGAGATGATGGCCCTTGATGCGTAGGTAAGTACGGCAGGTTGCTCAGCCACTCGACTAAACGCTGCGACCCCGCCCTCGCTGGATCCGGCTTGGCCAAACTCGTCCAAGACTTCGGTGATGAAGCTGAGCACGAACTCATCAACCGCTCGTCGCAATCCATCCTTGGAACCGAAGTGGTGAAGAATGAGTGCGGGAGAAACGTCAGCTTCGGCGGCGATGGACCGAACGGATGTGCCAGCGACCCCATCAGCAGCAAAGAGTTCGAGGGCGGACTGCCGGATTCTGGCCGTCGTCGTCATATCAATTGAACGCATGTTCAGTAGACTAAACGTTTGTTTAGTCTAGGGCAAGAAAAACTCTGAAGATTGTGCAGTTGGCGACCCACTATTGGGTCGCCAACTGCACAAAGTACGCGCCAACAAGACGGACCCTGGAGCGCTAGGGCGATTCCTCTTCGTCTTCATCGAGCCAGGGAGCGCCCTCGTTAGAAATGAGTTCGACGATCGAAGACAAGAACTGGTCCTCAAACTCGTCGACGGACTCAAGGGTCAACTTGGTCAGGTGTTCGGGAACAGAGGCTTGCTGGTGACACCAACGGATCAGGGTTCGTAGAACATCGGGCAACTGTCGGTAGTTGTCGTCCAGATTCTGGGCCTGACCAGCGAGGGAATGGACGAGCGCAACCTCAACCGATATCGGGCTCCACAAGATTGCGTTCCGGTTGCCGGTGCGAGTCTTGAAGTCGACCAGTAGATCGGCAAACCTCTCCTCGGAGGGAGTCAGCTCAGCTCCTGCGTCGGCTAGGAACTCATCAATGACTTCCCCCTTGAAGGTGAACTGGTTCTCGGCTCGGGGTGGAGCCGTACCGCCGTCTGGAAGGAGAGACACCGCCCAGGCCAAGAGTGGCCGAAAGCGCGGCCAGTTCTCGGTTTGGTGTTCGGCCGGAAGGGTCAACGAGGCTTCGATCGCCGCTTCAAGGAAGGCGCGGGTATTTGCTGGATCCAGCTCGTGGAATGACGCCTCATCGGCTTCCATGGACTCGACAAAGTGGCCGACAACGGCGCCGACCGGTTCGGGGGTCAGGGTGACTTCCTTGACTGCTGATCCGATGAGATGGTCGACGTACACGACGATGGTTGCGTCGAGTCCATTGCCGAAGCTGACGCCAACGAACAGGTTCTGGTCATCGCCGAGGATGTGGTTCATCGAGCAGGGCACTGCCGGTTTCGTGTGGTCCAATTGTGAGATCCAGGCCGGGAAACCGTCAGTACTGTTGACTCGTGCTCCAACCCGGTCCGGCATTTCCTTGTCCAGGCTGAGGGCGGCAAGAACCAGGCCAAATGCCACCTGCTCGGGTGCTTGGGACTCGATCATTCCGGCAGCCAGCAGTTCGATGCCTCGGACGGGTGAAACCTCAGAATCGAGATCCTGAGGGGATGCCTCGATGATCTCGACAATCATGACGGAGGCAAGACTCAATAAGGCGAAGGGGTGGTCCTCAAGGGCTTGACTAATCAGAGGGATCAGATCGTCCTCGGTGCTGTCGGTGGCGCCCTTACCATCGGGAATCGGATTGACCGACGGCTTGCTCGTTGACCTAGAGCCAGTGGTTGGTGTCGCCTGACGTGCTCGATTGCTCGCAGCCTGTTTGGTCGAGCGGTTTTTCTTGGGAGTGGTCCGACCGCGGTTTGCTTTTCGACGAGTCATTCATAGGTGATAGCCGGGAGACGGGCGATCCCCACCGCCACAAGAGGCCGTGGCGTCGAAATCACCGTTCTAGTCGGCCAAGAGGAACGATAGCTGGGCGACGATCTGAGCCTTGTGTTTGTTCGATGGCGAGACGATTCCGCGTATTGCCAAACCTTGATCAACAACACCCAACAGCCTGGCTAGTGCGGTGGCATCTCGGTCATGGAGGTGGCCGCCGGCCTGGGCTGCTAGAAGATTCTGAAGGAAGAGTTCCTCGACCTTCAGTGAGAGGGACTTTGCTGCGCTGAATGCCTCATCAGTCACGACATGTTTTTCGCTAAGGGTGTTGATCATGAAGCAACCGGCATAGTCAGAGGAGAACTTGATGCCATCAAAATAGGCGTGGACATTGGGCAGGCCGAGGGGCTCATGTAGTAGCACCGAGCGGTAGGCCTCTTCAGCTTCGTCCCGGTAGAGCCTGAGGGCGTCCAGAAAGAGTCCCTCCTTGCCGTCAAACTCTGCGTAGAGGCTGAATCGGTTGACGCCGGTGACCTCGACCAGTTCTTGCAGATGGGTCCCCTCATAGCCCTTGTCCCAAAACAAGTCCCGGGCTGCTTCTAGGACATCTGCCCGTACATAGCTCTTCTTTCTACCCATTCAGGTTCCTCCCTTGGATCAACATCAAGTTCGGCCGTGATTCTATGCGGAGCGTTCAGAAATATTCAAGGGTTGGGTTGGTTCTAGATATAACACACCTATCGTTCAGAAATAACCCAACGAAGAAAGAGGAGCGAGGATGAGCCAAGAAGAAAAAGCAGAACAAGGATCACCAGCGACACCGAGCATCATTGAACTTGTCGTGTTCAAGCTGGTGAAGGGAGCCACAGTCGAACAGCTAACAGGTGCCTCCGTCGGGGTATCGGAATGGGTCTGCACTCAGCCAGGTTTCGTCTCCCGGGAGCTGTTTTACTCCAAGCTGACTGAGCAATGGGTTGACTTCGTCCGTTGGGAAAGCCTGGAAGCAGCAATCGCGGCTTCCGAAGCTGCGATGTCCGCTGAACAATGTGCCCCGATGTTCGGTCTCATCGACATGGCGCAAACAACGATGCTTCATGCCGACCCGGTTCTTGACCTGGTGCTCCCAGCCAAGCGATAGCCCAGGTTGGCGCGGTTCACTCCTCGGACTGATTGGGGGTTTAGCGTTGTCAGACGTGGTGAACTCTCGATTGTGGTGCGAGACTCCAGGCCCATGAGTCTTGTTCCGACCATTGACATTTCCGACCCTTCTACTACTTCTCTGGAACAGGTGGATGCCGCTTGTCGAGACCATGGATTCTTCTTCCTGGAAGGACATGGTCTTGATGATCTGATGGCCGAAATGTGGGAACAGACCGAAGACTTCTTCGATAGCCCTACTTCGATCCTGGAAGGCTGCCGCCGAACCGGCGAGAGCCCCTTTGGCTACAACGACCGTGAGCTAACTAAGCAGAAGCGAGACGCAAAGGAAGTCTTCGACTTCGGATCATCGGATGAGGGTCGGGCGACTGCCCTGAACAAGTGGCCCGGTGCCATGCCCGAATTCCAGGCAAAAATGGAGGAGTTTCATCAGGTCATGGGTGATCTGGCCTTGTACACCATGGGTCTTCTCCACGATGTCCTGGACCTGTCACCAGAGGCAGCCAAGATCATGACCGGCTCTCCCAACCGCAGTGCGGTCCGGCTCAATCACTATCCCGTTGGTGACCCAGTTCCTGAAGGCCAGAGGCAGGGCTTGGCCGGACTTGGAGCGACCGCCCTGGGCGATCACACAGACCCCGGTGTCATCACACTCCTCCTGCAAGACTCCATTGGCGGTTTGCAAGCCCGAACTAGAAAGGGTGACTGGATTGATGTCGAGCCCCAGCCGGGCACCATCGTGGTCAATCTCGGGGATGTGATGCAGGTGTGGACCAATGACCAATACATGGCAGCCGTGCACCGAGTGGCAACCATGACGACTGATCGTCGCTTCAGCATCCCCCTCTTCTTCAGCCCCGTACGGGGTGCTCGAATCGAACCATTGTCCGAACTCTGTGATGGTCCAGCTCACTACCGGCCGTTCCCATGGCGCCAATTCATGGCGGCACGCAATAGCGACAATGTGCAAGATGGCGGGACAGCCGACACCCAAATCAGTGACTACCTGATCTAGTGACCGATCAAGAGCCCAGGCTGAGTCTCTCTAGGTAGATGCCCTCGCCCTTGGCGCGAGCCATCGTTCCTGGGCACACTGGTGACATGGCCAAGAACAAAGCGAACGTTGAGAGTCAGGCGGGCGAGGGCTTGACGGCTGCCTTGCCTGAAGTCAGCGAAAGCAAGATCAAGCGTCGGCTGGTTATTGGAGTGATCCTTGTTGCTGCTGCTGCCGTCGGCTGGTTCGTCGGATCAACCATCGTCCCTCGTTGGTGGGCTAACCGGGTCGGGGATCTGGTGGATGGCGGCCATACCTCTGGGGTCTTCATTGGTCTCGCGGTAGGTTCAGCGTTCACAATCTTGCCTCTGCTTGCCCTCAAGGCGGGCTGGAAGTTCCGAACTGGCTGGCAGCGCTGGCTCAAGTTCGTCGTCCTTGCTCTTGTACTAGCAGCGCCAAATCTGGCCACCCTTGGCGTCGTCTTTGGGCGGCGAAGTGCTGCTCTTGCCGGTGAAAACATCCTGAACCAACAAGCTCCAGGCTTCCGTGGCGGAAGCTTAGTTGGGGCAATCCTAGGATTCCTGCTGGTTGTCGGTGTCAGCTTGCTGATGAGTTCCCGTCGACGCAACAAAGCCAAGGTCGCTGGGCTGAAGGCCGAGCTGGCTAGCGCAACGTCGGACTAGGGCAGGACTAGTCGACTGAACCAATGACGACTTCGAACGCGCCTGTTTCGGTGTCGGTGATGGTGAACACGATTGGGGCAGAATCACCGAACTCGTCAGTTCCCTCGCAGATGAGCTCGTTGTTGTCAGGAAGTACGACGCGGTCGACCCCACAGTCGATGTCAAGCTTGGCATTGATCTCCGGCTCGAGGACGTCAGCTCCAGCACGTTCGAGGCTGACAAGGCCTTCGACGGTAACGACATTGGTGGACTGCAGTTCAATATGGTCTTCTGCATCGACAAGGCCAGTGAAGTTGACTACTTCGCCGGCCGGAGTTGTAGCGGTGCAGCTGAAGGTCATGCCGACTTCGGCATCGGCAACAGCAGGGCAGGTGGCATCGAGCTCTTGACCGAACCCGGCAGCGATCTCGCCCTCGATGAGTTTTTCACCGGCACTCTCGATACTTTCTCCACCAATGGAAAAGTCAGCTGAACATCCGCTGGTGATCAGGACGACCCCAACGGTCAGGGCGATGAATGGCCTACTTCTGGAAGTCTTCACGGGTTTCCCTCCACGTGGTTTCTGAATCTGTTGGGTGAACTGACGCGATCAACCCTGTGGTACCCAGATGGTTCTCGTCGACAGAACCTGTCCCATTCTTAGCAGGGTTGAAGCGACTAGGACAAGAATGCCGTTGGGTCGTGAGTGCGTTGTTCAGGCTGCTGGGGGCATGAATCTTCCCTCGGAGGGCTGAACGATGACGATGCCGGACCCCTGGAAGGTGAGCTGAACGGCTTCGCCGGAGCCCCGCCCGATGAGGGCCTTGGCCTTCACTGTCCGGTTGAGGCTTGTTTGCAGGCTGGAACTCCAAGCAACTGCGGCATCGGTATCGACGAAGGTTGGCTGATCAGTATTGAGAACGACTGGATCTCCATCGGTGGTGATGGCAACCCAGCCCGTCCCCTCAAGCTTGGTGTTGAACATGCCGCCAGTCGCCATACCGGCGCCCTTGATCCGTTCGATGTCCCACGTCAGGCTGGGTTCGAAGGCCAAGATGTTGTGTCCATTCACGGTGAGGCCAGCTCCTTCGAGATGAACAATGTGAACCTGGTAGCCGCTATCGGCCAGGAAGAGCTCGCCTTGGCCGCTGCAACGCATGAGGGCCAATCCCTCACCAGTTAGAGCCTTCTTCATGAACTTGGCTGCGCCGGAACCTTCGTGATCAAAGTCAATCCCGCCCTGAAAGGCGACCATGGACCCTTGTCGGGCCAGCACATCTTCACCAAGCATGACCTTGAGCATGCGACTGTTTTGACGAACGACCCGTGAGTCAGAGCCGACCTCGGCGAAACGGCTATCGCTCAAGAGCTCGGTGCGAATTCCTCCGGTTGATGCCTCGATTTCGGCGTCTTGCCCCATCCCTGAACCAAATGCTTCGGCCTCTGATGAGGTTCCCGGTGCTGGCGGCACGGCGGCTTCGGGTGATTGGGTGTGTTCGGTCCACTGGGTTCCATCCCAATATCGCTGGAGCGATTGCTCTCCCGATGGATCTGCGTACCAACCTGCTGGAGTAGACATGGCGCTGATCCTAAACTGTTGGTGTTAACGAAACGGGAATGGGGGACAAGCTGGCATTCGCCCGAAGATGCAGCCACTACGCTGGCCAGCCGTGACCGTGCCAGCCATGATCGTGTCAGCCAACACTGTGCAAGCCACTACCCGGACTCCGCAAGCAGCCCTGGCTGGACTTGACCCGGAACAACGCGCCGTTGCCCAATGGCGGGGACGGTTCCTCTGCGTCATCGCCGGGGCTGGATGCGGCAAAACCAGAACAGTCACTCATCGCATCGCCCATCTTGATGCAACGGGAGACCTGGCGGCCGAGCATGTTCTGGCTGTCACCCACACCCGAAAGGCGGCAGGTGAGCTGGGGGAGCGGTTGCGCGCACTCGGCGTGACCGATGCAACCTGCAAGACCTTCCACGCTGCGGCCCTTGGGCTGGTTCGTCGTTTCGATCCGGAGACGGCAGCCAAGCAACTGATCACCGACCCATGGCCTCATCTGAAACGCATTGCCTACGGATCTCGACGGACCACCGAGGATGAGAACTCCACCATCAGCGACTTGAAAAGTGAGATCGAGCTTGGCCAGGCTCGACTTGGCGATCCATCAACCATTGCGCCGATGATGAAACGACCAACCGATGTTCCCAAGGAATTGTTGGCCAGGGTGTGGGAAGCGTGGGCGTCACAGAAGCAAGATTCCGGCCTGGTCGAGTTCAGCGACTATCTTCAGGTCGCCACCAAGTTGCTACAAGAGGACGAGACGATTGCGGCCACCGTACGGGATGAATGGCGGGGCGTGGTTGTTGATGAGTACCAGGACATCGACCCGGCCCAGCAGGCGTTTCTCGCCGCCATCCTTGGGACCAGCGGCGAGCTTTGCGCTGTCGGTGATCCTCGGCAAACGATCTTCTCCTTCAAGGGTTCTGAACCGTCATTCTTGACCGACTTTGATGAGCATTGGCCAGGGTCAGAGATCCGCTACCTGAACCGCAACTACCGTTCGACGCCACAAATTATTCGGGCAGCCAATCGCATCTCTCGGAGTACCGACAAGCCAGAAGCTCTGGTGGCTTTTGGGCCGACCGGTCCGACCGCGGATGGCCCTAATCCGGTTATTCGATCCAGCCATGACACCGACTTGGAAGCCCAGAAGATTGCCGACTTGTTGGCTGCTGCTCACCTGCGAGGCGAGCCTTGGAGCGAGATGGCTGTTCTGTATCGTCTCAACTTTCAGTCGGCAGCTCTAGAAGCGGCACTGCGTCGTCAAGCGATTCCATTCAACGTTGTTGGCGATCGATTGTTCTATGAGGTCGATGCTGTCTTGGAAATCCTTCGACCTTTTGGCCAGGACGCCAGAAGAGATGAGGACCAAGATGGCTTGGCCTTACTCACCGAGCACGCGCGCCGAAGAGGTTGGAGTTCGTTTGACCCTCCTTCAGGGATTGGCGCTGCTCGTCGTCGCTGGGAGTACCAAGCAACATTGGTCGAACAAGCTGAACATCTGGTCTCCGAACACGGACCCCTGAGTGCTGGAAGCCTGCGAACCGCCTTCCTGAATGCGGCGATGAACGACGCCGAACCAACAACAGACAATGTCATCTTGGCCACGATTCACAAGGCCAAGGGATTGGAGTGGGACAGCGTCTATCTCTATGGGACAACCGAGGGCATGCTGCCGTTCTACCGGGCTACCTCGGCCGGCACCGAAGCAGTAAACGAAGAGCGGCGCCTGTTTTACGTCGCGGTAACTCGTGCCCGCCGTGAACTCACCATCACTCACGCTGAGACCAAGACTTCGCGCAAGGGATGGGAGAGTAAGCAAGAGCGATCCCGATTCGTTCTGGACCTGGTTGGCCAGCAACACTCGGTGTTCACTGCGGGATCAAGTCAGTTCGATGGCTCGCAAACCTCGCTTGGTGGGTCTGTTGCCGCACCGAGCGTTGTCGAAGTCATCAACTGTCCATCCTGTCGAAAGATCTTGAACCGGGGTGAACAACAGCTTGGCTCTCACCTGCGTTGCCTCACTGGTGCCGACGCGGAAGTCGCATCGTTAGTCATGGCTTGGCGCGACCGAGTGGCATCTGATCTGGGTAAGAAGCCAACCCAGATTGTGAATGATGAGCTAGTGGCGCGCTGGCTCGCCCATCGGCCGGACAAGATGGCCTCTTCCTTGTTTGACATGATTCCCCAGCGAAGCCTGGTCTTTCAGCGTTTCGGCGACGAACTCCTGGACATGCTCCGCCGCTAGGTAACGAGATTGCTTTGGCAATCATCTGATTTGTGTAGTGTACCTAGTAGTACGTACACTACCAATATGAACGCACGCGAATCACTGATCGAGGCAACCCAGTCTCTTCTCTCTAGTCAGGGATATGAGGCAACGAGCCCTCGAGAGATCCAGTCGAAAAGTGGTGTTGGCCAGGGTAGTTTTTACCACCACTTTTCTGGAAAGGCCGACCTGGCATCGGTCTCACTTGAGGCACTGGCCGAGCAAATGTCTGCCGAATTCGACCAGCTCAGTGATGAGCTTGGGCTTGATCAGATACTCGCATACCTGGAGGTCAAACGTGACGCCGTCGCTGGCTGCCGTATCGGCCGAATCGCCATGGAGTCTTCAATATCTGATGAACGAATCCGTCAACCGATTGATACCTATTTCACCCATCTACGAGAAGAGCTCAGCGCGGCCTTTGGGCAGCTGGAGGTTGGGGTCGATCCTGGTGCCCTCGCCGACCTCGCCATCGTCACCGTGCAGGGTGGTTTTGTTCTCTCTCGAGTGACCGGCGATCCAAGGGCCATGGTCAACGCAACATCAGCCCTCGTTTCTCTCATCCGATCTGCACACCCACAGGAGAATGAACAATGAACTATGTACGTGTCCAACAGTCCTTTGGCCGAGAGGCTCGTGACCTCACGAACCAAATGGTCACTCCGGGTATGGAAGGAGCCCTCGCCGCACTCGAATCGTTCTATTTCGCCTTCAACAATGGCAACCTCGATGTGTTCAAGAAGGTGTGGGTTCCCCACGCGATGATCCGCTTGAACAATCCACTCGGCGGGATTTTGGAAGGCATCGAGCCAATAACTGCCCTCTATGAGGGGATCTTCAACGGGCCCGCCGAAGTCTGGGTCGAGTTCAGCGACATAGTCGCCTATGACCTTGGGTAAAGCGTCGTCTTTGCCAGCCGTGAACATGGGCAGTTCACCAAGAACGGTGTATCAGTTCCACTGGACATACGCACGAGTCGAGTCCTTCATCAGGCCAATGGACTTTGGGGGCAGGTCCACCATCATGGATCCATCACCGATACGGGCCAGCTCGATACCTATCGTGACGCCGTCAATGGATGAGGTCACCGTTCTCAATCCACTAGCGACTGCTTGGCGGTCCAGCTTTTGTTGCGCCGGTGACGGCCTCACTTGCTTGGCCAGTCCATGGCCTTCCGTGTCCGGGCAGCAGTGTGATTGATCCGAGATGACTGAGTCGATCCAGGTGACGTACCGCGTCGCGGTGATTGACGCTCAGGCTTGGACTGGTGCATTGCGGAGCAATATCACGGCCGGTGTACATGTCACGAGTTACCAGAGCATCCCCGCTGAACAACACTCCACGTTCGGGTAGATGAGCAACGATGTCTCCCGGTGTGTGGCCGGGAACGTGGATGATGTTGGGGCGGCCGGGTATGTCCAAGATGTCACCGTTGAACACCGGCTCGGCCGACCGTATTCGTGGGAATCGGAGGAGGCCATGACCAACCGCGTGAACCAGCAACGAGGCGGTGTAGGGGCGCCAGGCTCGGCTCAGCAACCCGCCCCATGGAAGGTACAGGGGTCGACGAGCCAGGGCGGCATCTGCTTCATGGAGGAATATCGGAGCACCAGATTCTCGAGAAAGGCGCGGAGCAAAACCGGTGTGGTCGGCGTGGGCATGGGTGATGAGGATCGCCTCAACGTCTTTGATGCTGTGACCCATCGACGCCAGGCTCTTCTTGAACAGTCGGTAGTGACCGGCGAAGCCGCTGTCGACAACGGTCAAACGCCCTCCGTCCTCGATGATGTACCAGTTGAACTTGTAGTTGGTGAAGTGGTGTACTCCGGATGCGATTTCCATATCGGGAACATAGGCCCGATGGCCCAGCCAGTGAATAGCCCTACCAACTGCATACTGTGCTGAGACAACTGTGCTGGTACTTCCGGTGAGAACCCATCCCGATCCGTTGAGCGATCTGCTCCGAGTGCTTCACGTCAGCGGTGCGCTGGTTCTGCACGACTCTTATGCAATCCCCTGGTCGGTGTCAGTCCCAGCTTCGGTCGCCCTAGCTCAGATCGCTGGTTTGCCAGTGACGGAGCGCGTGGTTGCCTTCCACCTTGTCCAAGAAGGCCAGCTACTACTCACTTCGGAGGGGTGTGGACCGGTCGCAGCCAACACCGGGACTTGCTTATTGCCCTTGGAGGTTTGCCCCATTTGTTGTCGCTCGGCAACGGAGCTCGGTCGATTCCCCTGGCCAGTCTGGTTGGACCAGCCAACAACGTTCCGAAGCCAAGAATCGGGACCAGTGAGTGCTGCCAGACGAGGTTGATGTGTGGAGTCTTCGGACTAGGCCCACTCGATCGTTCGCCCCTACTCGGTGCGCTTCCGCCATTTGTTCACATCCCATCAGGTGCAAGCGAGACGCTTGGCGCCTTGGCCGGGGTGATGACAAGCGAGGTTGATCGTCCTCGCCCAGGGTCGGGATTTGTCATGGCTCGTCTGCTTGAGTTGGTCTGTTCGGAAGCATTGCGCCACGTCGCCGCCAATTTCGATCCTGCCCAAAGCAATTGGCTACGCGCCCTTGCCGATCCGGCAGTTCACGCGGCGATGGCCGCGGTACACCGCGACCCAGGCAGGGACTGGACCGTACGACACCTCGCTAACGAGGCATCCCTTTCTCCATCTCGGCTGAATGTGAGGTTCCGGCTCGCTCTTGGTCAGAGTCCAATGTCCTATGTCGGACAATGGCGGATGGTGGTTGCCGCTCGATTGCTGACTGATAGTGACGCCCAAGTCCAACAAGTTGCTGGGCTGGTCGGCTATTCCGACCAGCCCAGTTTCAGCCGAGCTTTTCAACGCTCATATGGACTTGCGCCCCGGGACTATCGGGCGAGGTCAAGCAAGGTGGGCACCGCAGGTACTAGCGGTTGAGTACCACTGGCAGCTTGCGTGGACCTCGAACCTGGCCGTTGGCCCAGGTGGTTTTCTTCGACTCGTCTAAGACATAGTTTGGGAAGGCTCGAACCCATTCTTGCAAGGCAACCGTGAGCTCGACGCGAGCCAGGTTAGAACCGAGGCAGCGGTGAATGCCAAGACCAAAGGCCACGTGGCGGTTTCGCTCCCGATCCAGGATGAACTCCTCAGAGTTCTCGAATGCTTCGGGATCGTGGTTAGCCGCAGGGAAGGTCACCAGCATCTGGTCCCCCTCATGCACCGGGCAACCGGCAATCTCGGTATCACCAATGACCTTGCGAGCCATAGTTACCGGTGCATAGAAGCGGAGGATTTCCTCGGTGGCGGTCTGCCAGAGCGGGTCGTCATTCTCCACTACGGCGAGGCGGGCCAGATCGCCCGGGTTGTTGCTCAAGTGCCAAAGTCCAGACCCAATGGCACTCCAGGTGGTGTCGATTCCGGCAACGATCATGAGCTTCATGTAGCCGAGTTTGTAGGGCCAGCCGACGTCTTCACCATCAATCTGGGCGTTGGCAATAAGGCTGGTCAGGTCATCGGTTGGATTAGCCTGTCGCTCCTTCAGCATTTCACCGAAGTAGGCATCCATCTCTTGCTGTACGGCAACGCGGACGCTGTTGTCTCGGGGAGCGAGCTGGAAGTTTCGATAGATCCAATCGCGGAACATGTCAGCATCATCCTCCGGAATTCCGAGAAGCTGACAGATGCCGTGAACGGGAATGTGTTGGGCATATTGGACGGCTGCATCAGCAGTCGGCGAATCACCAAGGTCGGCGATGAGGCCTTGACAGAACTCCCGCATCTCGTCTTCCATCGGGGCAATCACCTTGGGGCTAAAAGCCGGGAGAAGCAGACGCCGGTGTCCTTGGTGATCGGGCGGATCAGAGGTGATTGGTGGAGCCGGTGCACGTGGTGCGTCTGGCCGGCTCACATTGACCCAGATTGATGAGAAGTTCTCGGTGTCCTTCGCGACTTGCTGTATCCCCTCCATCGTCACCGGCATGTGGGCTCGGCCGTATCGCTCCGTTGTTGCCATTGGGCATTGCTCACGCACGGAGTTCCAGATGTCGATGGCGTTCTCGCCCCACTGGTCATCCAGCCAATCCCAATCGTTGACCCAATCAGTTACGGGTGGAAGTTCGACCTGGTCGCTCTCATACACCATGGGATGCTCCTCGCTGAGGTGTGTGACTCGCTGCAACGAAACTACGCAACATTGCCCAGATTCTGCAAATTGGAGCCTCGGAGCCATCACCGCGGTTCTTCCAACCGTTAGTTGGTTGGAAGAACCGGAGCGACGGTTGATGATCCAACACCGATCGCACCAACGACGTAGGTATTGCCGGTGGAGTTCTCCATCTGCTGAATGAGCCGCAACTGAAGCAACTCTGGATTGTCCTTGACCAGGCGAGCCGTGTTGGCCAAGCTTCGCAGAGCCGCTGCCTCGCCCCTTGCTCGCTCCAGGTTGGCCTGTCCACTCAACTTGGCCGAGATGACCTCGGCAACCGCTCGCTTCAAGTCCCCGGGCAAGACCAGGTCTCGGATGGCAATCGACGTGATTTCGAGGCCAAGAGCCTCCGCTACTGGAACACACTCGGTCAAGAGTTCGCCAGCGATGGCCTCCCGATCAAGCAGGACTCGTTCAAGATCGCGGCTGGACACCGCAGTTCGCAAGGCAAGCTGCGCCGCCAAGTACAGGGTCTCCTGGTTCATCCCGGTTCGAGCAACTTGCATTGGGTCAGTGACTTGTAGGACCACCGCAATGCTGGCCCGGACGGTCGCACCGTCAGCCGTCGGAGTCTCCTGTCCCTGCACATTCATGATGGTCGGCAAGGCATTGAACCTCATGATCTGGTCGATTCGTGGTCGCAACCAGTGGCGACCAACGGGCAAGACGCGCTCGATCTTGCCCCGCCGCACCAATACCACATGCTCAAGCTCGCTTACCATGAGCCGTCGCTTCGGGTGTTGAAGAGTCTTACTGGCCTGACGGGCCGTACCCCGAAAACGGAATGGCCCGAACGAGCGCTCGGTGTAATAGGTGTCTGTTGCGTATGTCTGCATATCGTCGGCTCTCTTTCTCGATCTGTACTTCGGGGTTTGTGACCTATTGCTTCGTTGCTCGATCTGGTTTCAACCGCTCGACACCGGCAACAGACGGGACGTGAGTCACAAGGTCCGTTGCCGGGGGCCCGAAAGCTGTCGATTGGTTGGCTTCCTTCGGAAGCGGATGGGATTCGAACCCGAGCCTTTGTGGGCTTGCCAAACCTTGATGTCGTACGCGGAACCATGATTGGGAATACCCGTTCTTGACCGACTGGCACCAGGGTGGCAGCAGTATAGGTGAGCGACCCCAAGCGGTCATCTGAGTTCCACACCAGAGAGGCCCCTGATTCTCATTGGCAGCGCATCCATGGTTAGAGTCCAGGGATGGCGACCCCACAATCAGGCATCTTTGTCGAAGACTCAACCAATCACTGGTTTCAGGAATACGACATCTCCCGTTCAGCCGACGTCTCTAATGTCGTTGCCGCCATCCGTAGCGCCGCAGTCTTTGATAGCAATGCTGAACGAGATGGAATCGAAATCGTGATTGGTGTTGGCAGTGAGCTTGCTAACCAGATCGGGATCGAAACTGCGTTGGACTTTCGTCCCTTCGAAACCATCGGTTCAGGAGCCCGGGCCGCGGTGGCGACGCCGCATGACCTGGTCTTGTGGATCCACGGCAAGGACCGAGGCCCGATCTATGACGCGGCCTTGCATGCCCGCCGAACTCTGACCAAGGTCGGGGCCATCGTCGGGGATACTCCTGCCTTTGTGTACCGGGACAATCGAGACCTAACCGGCTTTATCGACGGCACGGAGAACCCCGATGTTGCGGAAGCTAGATCCCTCGCGGTCGTTGCCGAAGGGCAGCAGGGTGAAGGCGGCAGCACCATGCTGGTGCAGCGTTGGATTCACGATCTTGACGCCTTTCACCGGTTGAGCCAAGCCGACCAGGAGCGCGTCATCGGTCGAACCAAGCCGGACTCTGTCGAGCTCGAAGGCGATGCCTTGCCCGACACTGCCCATATTGCCCGGGTGGTCATGGAGGATGAGTCAGGCGAAGAGGTGGAGATCTACCGCCGTTCGGTCCCCTGGGGAGACAGCACCGAGGCTGGACTCATGTTTGTTGGATTTACTGATGAACTGGACAAGATCGACAAGATGGTTCGAGCCATGTTTGGGCCACTGGAGGGTGAGCGCGAAGATATCCATGACCAGCTCACTGCCTTCTCTACTGCACGAACAAGCAGCTACTTTTTTGCCCCAAGCCAGGAGGCCTTGGCCGGACTTGGACAGGACTAGTGAGGAAACTCGAGGTCCTCTTGATCGGAGGCGCCCTTGTCGTTTCGTTCTTGATCTATGTCGGTGAAGCAACACCGATTCTTGCTGCCGTCCTAGTTCTGGTACTCGTTGGCCACGTGCTCATCGAGTCACCGCGCTGGCAGCTTCTT
>JAJRQY010000064.1 GCA_024280015.1 Actinomycetes bacterium | reverse complement strand
GATGTTGTGTCGGAGAAGACGGGGTATCCGGCGGACATGTTGAATATGGGTATGGAGCTTGAGGCGGATCTGGGGATTGATTCGATCAAGCGGGTTGAGATTTTGTCGGCGATGCAGGATGAGGTTCCTGAGTTGCCTGAGGTTGATACGGCGGTGATGGCTGAGTTGGTGACGCTTGGTCAGATTGTTGACTACATGGACAGTCAGATCGACGGGTCCTCAGTACAAAGCGATTCCGCTCCAATCGATCTAGCCAAAACGAACGGGAGCTCCGCAAACGGCAGTTCCGCCGACAGCTCGTCAGCAAGTACAAACGGCCTTGGCCGATACATCACCGAATCCGTCGCCTCGGCCCCTTCCGGTGAGCAGATGCTTGGGCTCGGTGACGGCAAGATTGTCGTCACCGATGATGGTGGCTCCGTTGGCTCGACTCTGGTCGACATGCTGCAGGCTGGCGGAATAACCGCTGAACTCGTGGATGAGGTTCCCGCCAGCGGTTACTGCGGGGCCATTCTTCTGGGAGGCCTTCGGGATGTGACCACCGAGGATGAAGCAATCGCCGTGAACCGCGAAGCTTTTGCTGCCGCCCGATCCGTCGCTGGCTCGGTTGTCTCCGGCGGGGTGTTTGTGACCGTTGCTGATGACGCCCGCCCATTCGGCTCGTGGAATGCTGGCCTCACCGGCCTTGCCCGCACCGCCGCCATTGAATGGCCAACCACAACAATCAAAGCCATCAACGTCGAGTCTCAAGGACGAGACGCTCGTGCCATTGCTTCGGCCATCGCCACCGAGCTTCTTGCCGGCGGCCCCGAACTCGAAGTTGGCCTCGCTGCTGACGGCCCTCGAACCGTGCTCCAGAGCACCCTGGTCACCGTTGAATCAGGATCCATGCCGCTTGGCAAGGATGATGTGATTGTTGTCTCTGGTGGCGGCCGAGGAGTCACCGCCTCAACCATGATCGAGCTGGCCAAAGAGTCTGGCGCAACGTTTGCCCTGTTCGGACGCTCCGTCCTCCAAGACGAGCCGGAGGCAGCCAAGACTGCAACCGACGACGCCGCCCTGAAGCGAGCCTTGCTGGATGCCGCCGTTGCCGCGGGCGAAAAGGTCTCACCGGCTGATCTTGGTCGCGAGGTCGCTCGTATCCTGGCCAACCGGGAGATCCTGGCTACCATCGCCGCCATTGAGCAGCATGGCGGTCGAGCCATCTACCTGTCGGTGGACATAACTGACACCGATGCGGTCACTTCAGCCCTCGCTGGCATCCGATCCGAGCTTGGCCCAATCACCGGCATCGTGCACGGGGCGGGAGTTCTCGCTGACAAGCTCATTGCTGAGAAGACCGATGCCCAATTCGATCGGGTATTCAATACCAAGGTCGAAGGCTTGCGAACCCTCCTTGCCGCAACAGCCGATGATGCCCTCAAGCTGCTGTTGTTCTTCTCTTCGGTTGCTGCCCGCACCGGCAACAACGGCCAGTCTGACTACGCCATGGCAAACGAGATCCTGAACAAGGTGGCTGTCGCCGAACGAGCCCGTCGTGGCGATGGAGTCGTCGTGAAGTCACTTGGCTGGGGACCATGGGCTGGCGGCATGGTTAGCCCTGCCCTGAAATCCCACTTTGAGTCCATGGGAGTCACTCTGATTCCACTGGCTGAAGGGGCCCGCATGTTGGTGGATGAGATCGCCAGCCCGCAAACCGATCAGGTTGAACTCGTCCTCGGCGGGGGAGTCCTGGCCGAAAGTGACTCTTCTGGTCGATCACCCGAACGGGCCCAAGGGGTCCGAGCGTGACCAACTTCCCCCCGATTGCCATTGTCGGGAGGGCGCTTGTCGTACCGGGGGCTCACTCTCCCGAACAATTGTGGGACTCCGTTGTCGCTGGTCAGGATCTGGTCTCATCGGTTCCGCCTGCACGCTGGGGAATGCGACCCGAAGATGTTCTTTGTGGTCCTCCCGAACCTGGGGGCGCCTCAACCGATGACCGAACCTGGTCAGATCGTGGCGGCTACGTCCGCGGCTTTGAGAACATCTTTGATCCGGAAGGCTTCGCCATTCCTGCGGCTGAGATCCTCGAGTTGGATCCCGTTTTCCAGTGGACGTTCCAAACGGCTCGCCAAGCCTTGCGAGACGCAGGCTACGCCGAGGCCGATGCTGGCCGATTCGGTGCCGTTTTTGGCAACCTGTCATTCCCCTCGGCCGGTATGGCTCAATTCACCCAAGCGACCGCAATCGAGTCGGTTGAGGGTTATGGACAAGGTGCCCTGGACAGTGGGAACATTGCTACTCCGGTAGCGGCAAACCGTTTCAACTCGGGGCTTCCCGCCCTGATGCTGGAGCGTGCCCTTGGCCTTGGTCGCGGCGCCTTTGCCCTTGATGCGGCTTGTGCTAGCAGCTTGTATGCCATCAAGCTGGCTTGTGACCAGCTCCATGATGGAACCAGTGATCTGATGCTGGCCGGCGCGGTGAACTGCGCCGATGATCTGTGCATCCACCTTGGCTTCGCCGCACTGCAAGCCCTCAGTCGAACCGGACAATCACGGCCCTTCCACCAGGACGCCGATGGACTTGTTCCGGCCGAAGGCTGCGGCTTTGTTGCCCTGCGACGGCTCGAAGATGCGGTTGCTGACGGTGACACCATCCACGGAATCATCCGTGGCGTCGGCCTGTCCAACGATGGACGCGGAAGAGGCATGCTGGTTCCATCCAGTGATGGGCAGTCCCGGGCAATCACCAAGGCATTCGATGTTTCTGGCCTTGCGCCTTCGGACATCTCACTGCTGGAGTGCCATGCCACCGGCACCCAAGTCGGTGACGCCACCGAAATTCGGGCCTCGGCCGCGGTGTATGGCCATGGCGACAGTGATTCCGGACAACGCCTACCAATGGGTTCACTCAAGTCGAACACCGGGCACCTGATCACCGCTGCCGGTGTTGCTGGCTTGATCAAGGTGGTTGAGGCCATGCGCCACGAGGTCCGGCCGCCGACCTTGTATACCGAATCTCCACTTCAGGTGATTGCGGACTCGCCCTTCCGGCTCTTGGCCGAAGCCGAGCCGTGGGATCGGCAATCCAGTCCGGATGGGATCTTGCGGGCCGGCGTTTCCGCCTTTGGCTTTGGCGGCAACAACGCCCACCTTCTGGTTGAAGAACCAGCCAGTGCGGCAGCGCTGCTTGCCAAGTGCGACTCTGATGCTCCCGTGCAGTCCGCAGACGACCTGGGCGAGCAGATCGCCATTGTTGGTCTTGGTATCAATGCTGCATCGGCCAGTGGGCGCGAAGCCTTCGATCATGCCCTTCTAACCAGGACGTCTTGTCTGGATGAGGCGGGTGCGGGCCGAATGCCCGACATTTCCCTCAAGCTCAAGGGGCTGAAGTTCCCCCCAAACGATCTCAAGAGTGCGCTTGGCCAACAGCTGGCCCTGCTCCAAGTAGCCGACGAGGCCTTAGAAGACTCGGGCCCATTGCCGACGGATTCAACGGGAATCTATGTTGGCATGGGGACCGACCCGGAAGCCGCTCGCTTTGGTGTTCGCTGGCGCCTGGCTACCGCAGGCCGGGAATGGGGTTGTGACGCCGACTGGATTTCCTCCGCCCGAGACATGGTCGGCCCAGCCCTCAATGCTGCTGGTGTCATGGGAACCATGCCAAATATCGTGGCCAACCGGTTGAACAGCCAGTTTGACATGGCTGGCCCCAGCTTCACCGTGAGTGCAGAAGAACACAGTGGCTTGACGGCCCTGGACCTGGCTGCCAGGGCCCTGCGAACCGGTGAAATTGACGCCGCCATGGTTGGTGCCGTTGACCTGTCCTGCGATCCAGTACATGAGGTGGCTGCCCGGACTGAGCTGGGCCAAGATCGACAGACGCTTGGCGATGCTGCCGTTGTTCTGGTACTCAAACGCTTGAGCGATGCCGAAGCGAACGGTGACAAGGTCTATGCCATTCTTCCCGGCAGCGGTGGTCTCGTCGACGATGCTGCAGCCGCACCTAAGCGAGCGGACCTTCGGCTTGGGCTTGGAGATGACCGATTCAGTCTGACCGACCTCTTTGGACATGCCCACGCAGCCTCGGGCCTAGTCCATGTCGCTGCGGCTGCGCTGAGCCTGCACCATCGGGTCGTACCTGGTGGCGCTCCGTTGCTGGCATCAAACCCTGGTAGTGGCTCCGGATTCGCCGAAGGAGTCGGCCCTCGAACTGCTTCGGTTGAGATTGAAGCAATGGATGGGATCGTCGGCCGTTCGGTACTTCTCGCCGAGGCGAGCAGTCACCTGGCGCCAAGTTCGATCCCGGTGCCGACCCTGCACATCTTCTCTGGCCATTCTGAAGCAGAAGTGCTCCAGAAGATGGAGTCCAAGCTGGGTCACCAAGACGATCCAGCACTGGCTTCTGGACCGGTCCGGCTCGTCGTGGTCGCCACTGGTGAACAGCAGCTGGCCGAGCGACTGGTCAAGGCCAAGCTCCATATCGAAGACGGGCACCCTCCGGGTCAAGGCGTTCACTTCCGGTCCGCTCCGATTGACGGCGAGGTGGCCTTCGTCTTCACCGCCGCTGGTGCTGCCTATGCCGACATGGGAGCAGAACTTCTCCGAGCAATGCCCGAACTCCTCGACCGCGTGTCCAGCAGCTTCCCATTGGGAGAAGTCGCTGGTTGGATTTATGACTCAGAAGACCAAGGGGATGCCACCCCTGGACCCAGTGACTATCTGTGGGGTACGTCACTTCTCAGCCAGGCTCATGCCCAGTTGACGCGCAACCTGCTCAAGCTCAAGCCAGCCGCTGCCATTGGCTACTCCTCGGGTGAAAGCAACAGCCTGTACGCCTTCGATGTCTGGTCAGACATGGATGCCATGCGGTGCGAGATCGATGCCAGCGGCATGATGGAACACGAACTTGGCGTGAACTTTGCCGCCATCGCCCGAGCGTGGGGCACCGAGTCCGCCCAGTGGACCGTGTGGAATGTGCTGGCTCCTCTCAGCGAGGTGCAACAAGCAGTCAGCTCTCAAGACCGGGTCCATGTCGCCATCATCAATACCGAAAACGACGTGATCATCGGTGGAGACGCCACTGGTTGTGAGGCCGTGGTTGAGCAGCTCGGCCGACGCCGCTGCTTGCGTGTTGACTACAACTTGGCCTGCCATGTGCCTGAAGTCGGCGAAACCTTCTATCAGCCTTGGATCGACATCCATACCCGCAAGGTCACACCGGCACCCGGCGTTCGCTACTACTCCAACGGTGTCAACGGTTCCTATGAAGTCAGCGAGCAGGCTTGTGCCGCGGCAATCACTGGCCAAGCCCAAGCAACTCTTGATTTTCCGGCAACCATCAAGGCGGCCTATGACGATGGTGTTCGCATTTTCGTCGAACACGGCCCAGCTGGAGCTTGCACCAAATTCATCTCCGAAATCCTGGACGGCCAGGATGTGCTTTGCATCCCGATGGACCGCAAAGACAAGAACATTGAGCAAGTCTTTGAGGTGGCCGCAGCACTGCTTGCATGCGGCATCGAGGTTGACCATCGAGCGCTGTCGGCTCGCCTTGCCGCCGATTCCAACCGAACTGATTCAGGTTTATCTGAGGAGGGTCCGACGGCGACAACTTCGCCGGTCTTGACCTTCCCCACCCATCCCGACCTCATCTCCCTTCCACCTCGGCCAGCATCTAGCTCACAGCCCAGCTCAGAACAGAATGGCACTCCCTTGGATCTCGGTTCCGGTTTCAGCAACGGCGACGATCAGCACACATCCCATCAGCACATGGTGCCAGCCCCGAGCCTTCCTTCGGTCAGCTTCGTTTTGGATCTCACCCATTCCGGCGAAGTCAGTCTCGTACCCCAACCAATCGGTGCCGGGTCATTGGACAATTCCGCCTTGCCAGCAATCGCCAGTGTGGTGTCCACGCCGGTAGCGAAGCCAGACGAGACAGGGCAACAAATCCAGGTGGACCAGAGCATGCCAGCCACCGAGCCTGCCAGGGCCACGGTGTCAACTGCTGCTCCGGCCACTCCGGCCGCTTCGTCTTGGCCTGTCCAACAGACCGAGGCAGAGCGATTGGTGCAAGAACAGTTCGCCGCTCTGGCGACAATGCATCAGTCATTCATCGATCAACAAACGGTCGTTCACAACCAGTTCTTGGCCATGCGGACCGAGATGCTGCAGTCACTGCCAACCAGGGGGAGCACAGCTGAGGAGCACGTTCCTGCTGTGGCCAGTGCTACCCCATCTCTGGTCTGTCCTGTTGCTGAGGTGAGCTCACCTGTTGCTGAGGCGGCCCCTCCTGTTTCAACCGAGCAAGCAGCAACCGGGCCAGCGACGGCCGGCGTCGAGCCGGTCGAGCCCTCCAGTGATACCGGCCTCGTCGTGTTTAAGCCAACCGGGCCAACCTGGGACAAGGAACAACTCAAGATCCACTCCTCCGGCAAGATCTCGGAGCTCTTCGGACCCATGTTCGAGCCGCAGGATGGCTACGACTTGCAATGCCGCATGCCTGAGCCACCTCTCCTTCTGGCCGACCGGGTGACCGGTATCGAAGCCACATCCGGGGTGCTTGGCAAGGGTCGCATGTGGACCGAGACCGATGTCAGGGCGGGCGACTGGTACCTGAACGACGGCTACATGCCTGCCGGGTTCATGATCGAGTCTGGCCAAGCCGACCTCATGCTCATCAGCTATATGGGTATCGATCTCCTGAACAAGGGTGAGCGGGTCTACCGCCTGTTGGGTTGCACCCTGACCTATCACGCCGATCTTCCTTCCGAGGGTGAAACCCTCGAGTATGAGATCCGGATCAACGGCCACGCCAAGCACGGTGACGTTCGCCTGTTCTTCTTCGAATATGACTGCATTGTCGCCGGCCAACCACGCCTCACGGTCGAAGATGCCCAAGCCGGCTTCTTCACCTATGACGAGTTGAAAGACGCCACTGGCGTCTTGTGGACACCCGAAGAGGGCCAAGCCGACCTGCGCGATGATGCCCGTCTTGACCCACCGCTGGTGGCGTGCACCAAGTCGTCGTTCACGTCCGAAGAAGTTGCCGCCTTCAGCGAAGGCCACCTGCTTGAGTGCTTCGGCCCTGGCTACGAATGGGCGGAGACCCACACTCGAAGCCCCAGTGTGCAGACCGGTGGACACCTCTTCATCGATGAAGTCTCCGAATATGATCCAACAGGAGGGCCCTGGGGTCGTGGATTCATGCGCTGTGAGACCGTGGTCAGCCCGGACGATTGGTACTTCCAGGGCCATTTCAAGAACGATCCATGCATGCCAGGTAACTTCATGGTCGAGGCCTGTATCGAAGCCTTGTCCTTCTACCTCGCAGCCGCTGGCTACACCACCAAAAAGGATGGCTGGCGTTTCCAGCCCCTGCCCGAGCAACCCTTCGAATTGAAGTGCCGGGGTGAAATCAATCCTCAAACCAAGCACGTCACTTATGAGGTTCACGTTGAGGAGATCTGGGATGGTCCCCATCCAACCATCATTGCTGACGTTGTTGGCTTCATCGACGGTAAACCTGGTCTGCATGCCCATCGTATTGGGGTCGAGCTTGTCCCCGATTGGCCACTGACCACCATGCCAGAGCTGGTCGAGAACCCAGCGAGGCAAGCTCCGGACGGGGTTGTGGTTGCCACCGATTCCGAAGGTTTCCCCTTTGACTGGGAGGCCATGATCTCTTGTGCTTGGGGTCGGCCATCTGAGGCTTTTGGGTCCATGTACAAGATGTTTGACGGCACCCGCCAGTCACCTCGCTTGCCTGGTGAGCCCTATCACTTCATCAGCCGAATCATCAGCATCGATGGTGACCTTGACGTCTGCCAGGCAGGCATGGAAATTGTTTGTGAGTACGACATTCCTGATGATGTTTGGTACTTCGATGAGAACGGGGCACAGACCATGCCCCACGCCGTGCTCCTCGAAGCTGCCCTGCAGCCATGTGGGTGGGTTGCCTCAGCTGTTGGTTCGGTCACCAAGCTTGATGACGATCTCATGTTCCGCAATCTGGATGGCACCGGAACCATCCTGGCCGAACTGACCCGCAGCTCCGGAGTGCTTACAACCAAGGTCAAGATCACCAGTGTGTCCAATGCTGGTGGCATGGTTATTGAGGGCTTCGAAGTTGAGTGTTTCCTTGGTGACACCAAGGTCTATGTCATGGATACGGTCTTTGGCTTCTTCCCACCTGAAGCCTTCGACAATCAGGTTGGCTTGCCAATCAAGGATGGCGACCGCAACCAGCTTGAGGCGCCCGGTGGCACCCTGGTCGACCTGACAACTCGGCCCGAGAAATACTGCGCCGGATCTGTTCGGCTTGCTGAGCCAATGCTGCTCATGATCGACCGGGCCACCCACGTTGTTGGCACCGGCGAGGCTGGCCTTGGCATTCTGCGGGGTGAGAAAGACGTTGATGTTTCGGAGTGGTTCTTCAAGGCTCACTTCTTCCAGGACCCGGTGCAGCCCGGCTCACTTGGTATCGAGGCCATGATCCAGCTCCTCCAGTTCTACATGCTGGACACCGGTATGGCCGACGGGTTGGGCAACGGCGACGTGTACTTCGAGCCGCTCAAGGTGGATGCACCCCTGACCTGGAAGTACCGCGGTCAGGTCACTCCCAAGAATTCGTTGATCACTTCGACTATGGAGATAACCGAGGTCGGTGCCGACGATGTTGGACCCTATGTCATTGGCAAGGGTTCGCTCTGGGTTGATGGTTTGCGGATCTATGAAGCATCAAATATGGGTATGCGAATCGCCTCGGGCAAGCCGACCGGTCCGACCTCTTCTGGCCAACCAGGCAACAGTGCCCCAAGCCCAAAAGCTGAAGCCGTAGCTGACGCTGGTTCAGCAGCTACGGCAACTAGCAGTGTTGCGCTCAACGAGTCGGCCTTGGTTCTGAGGCCCGGAATCGAGCTGTCGGCCAAGGTTCGAGACTTCTGGAATCCCTTCCTTGGCACTCCCCACGGTTGGGCTGGCGAAGACATCGTGTTGGGACTGCTCAACCAGTACGTCAACCGGGTCGTCGTGCCCCAACCGCAAACCCTGGAACGGCTGCAGGGTCGCCCTGCCATCTATCTGGCCAATCATCAGGTCCAGATCGAGTCTTTGATTGCCACCAACCTGATTCCCGCCTTGACCGGCCTGCCAATGACCACCATGGCTAACGCTAAGCACCAGACTCGTTGGATTGGCGAACTGGTCGAGGGATTGGAGGCTTACCCGGGCTTTCAAGCGTTCGAGCAGATCGTCTATTTTGACCAAGACAGGCCAGAGTCGATGTTCGAAATCATCGACAATATTAAGGCCGAGTTGGCCGCGGGGACTCGGTCATTCTTTGTTCATTCCGATGGCACCCGGTCGCGGAGTTGTCGGGAAGAAACCAAGAAATGCAGCTCGGTTTTCCTTGATCTTGCCCTCGAGCTGAACGTCCCCATTGTCCCTGTTTCGTTCACTGGTGGGTTGCCAGTTCACCCGATCACTGGCAAGGCCGACGTTCCGGTCGGGCATGGCCGTCAGGACTACTGGATTGGCCAACCAATCGAGCCAGAAGAACTGCGGTCCTTACCCCTACGGGATCGGGTCGACCGGGTGGTGGGCGCCATCAACGAACTCGGTATCTGTCCGGCTAAGGATGCGCCGCTTCCACCAGATGTTGCCTTGGCCAAAAAGGTTGCTTTGTGGCGTGAAGAGTCCGGGGCCCATGAGGTATTCGCCTCGATCTGGCAGATCCTTCAGGACGGACAAGTTCTGCAGAATGATGGCGACATCAGCCCAGAGACTGGTGTACTCCGATCGATCATGGTCAACAAGACCAGTCCTGAGGATGCGGGCTCCAGCAATCTGGCGGACTTCGTTGACTCAGCGGAGACTGACCAGGCAACCAAACTATGGTTGGATCAGATGGCGGATCTCCTGCTTAGCCCGAGCTGGCAGGCACCAACGTCGGATGCTCCCGCCGACTCTGCTCCCGTTGACCTGGCACCCGCCGACACTGTCTCGCCGAACGCAGTACCGGCCGGCACCGCATCTACTGACGCCCTATCTACCAACGCCCCATTGACCAACACTGCGCAGACCACCACGATCGTGGTCAACAAGGCCAACTTTCCCTTTCTGGCCGACCATGTGGTGAACGGTGTGCCCGTCATTCCTGTGGTCCTGGTTCTGGAGTGGTTCGCCCGGGCTGCTAGTGAACTCGCTGCCCCCAACCAACTGCATCTGGCAGAGCTGCAGGCGTTACAGGTCCTGAAGGGTCTCACCCTGGATGATTTTGGTGATGGTGATCTGGAATTGATTGTGACCGCCAGCGTCAACGAAGTCCGTGATGGCGGTGCGTCGCTCAGTCTGGATCTGGCGCAAGCAGGAAGCCCTCGATTGCACTATCGCTGCACTGCCATTCTCAAGTCGGGCAGACCAGTCGATCAGGAACTCGATCATGGCGCTGCCGACACTCCGAGATCCAGCGATGGTGACGGGCTCAGTCCCGCCGACTTGTACGGAGGCGTTCTCTTTCATGGCCCAGCATTCCAAGTTCTGCGTCACTTGAGCGTTGATGGAACAGCGAACGTCCTCCGGGCGAGCGTTGCTGGCATCCATGAGATGGGATGGCACGGTGATGGTTGGGTGAGCGACTCGGCCGCACTCGATGGTGTCCTTCAGATGGCCCTACTCTGGACCGAGCGAGCGCTCGGCGGACCGTCACTGCCAACCAGCATCGGCAGTATTGCGTTGTTGCATCCTCCAAAGGCGGGGCTCCTCTCGGTCACCTTGACTGGTCAGAGCACAACCAAGAACAAGGCAGCGTGCGATGCCATCGTTCACGACTCCAGCGAGATAATCGTGGCGGAACTCAAGGGGATCGAAACCCACCTGCTTCCGGGGAGTTGATTCTTTCTTCCGGGCACTGGTCCCCGATCATGCCTTGTTGTCGAGCCCTGCCGTTGATGAGTGCCGCTCGTGCCCTAGGAGTACCCGTCGGATTGGGCCGCGCTTCCAGGACCACCACGGGCCTTGGCCAGGTCGGACTGGAGACCGGCTTTCATCGCCACCAGATCGGTACCAACGGTGACCATGCGGAAACCCATTGCCAACCGCCTCGCCGCCAACTCGCCGCTAGCGTGGATTCCGGGGGTAACCCCGGCCTTGTTGCAAGCCTTGACCACGGCATCGAGTGCGGCAACGAAGGCAGGGGAGTCATCATTGTTGCCTGGCGGTAATCCCAGGGTTAGGGACAGGTCAGCAGGTCCGACATAGATGGCGTGGATGCCCTCAACGGCCAGGATGTCGTCCAAGTTGTCAACCGCTTGCATGGTCTCGATCATGGGGATGACCGCCACATTGTCTCGTGCCCAGTCGGCATAGGTCGCTCCAGCAATCCGCATGCCTGCAGCAGTCGGTCCGTAACTTCTGGCCCCCTCAGGGGCGTAGCGGCAAGCTCGAACAGCAGCCTTGGCCTCCTCGACCGTGTTCACCATGGGCACGATCACACCATGGGCACCAGCATCCAGCATCCTGCCAATCACCCCTGGCTCATTCCAAGGCACCCGAACGATCGGCCGAGACCCGCCAAGAAGGATGGCCTGCACCATGGCAACAATGTCGGAATAGGAGACCACACCGTGCTGGGCATCAATACACACATGGTCAAAACCCACTTGTGCTGTCGCCTCCGCGGTCACGCTATTAGGCAGCGATAGCCACCCGCCAAGGGTCGACTCGCCGTCATTCCAGATCTCTCGCAAGGCCTTCATGACATTGGGTCTACCACGCTGTTGCCCATTCGACTGCTTCTGGCGCAGACAGGCTTGAGTGAGAGGAGCAGCCAGAAGCAGGACCAGTGTTGCGGGGAGGCACCGTGAGCAACTAGCCAGGAAACTGATCATCGGGCGCTCGCTGCAGAATGAGGGCAGCTTCCAGTCCGCCACCAGCGGGGCTTCGCAACTCGAACCGACCGCCACAACGCAACGCTAAGGCGTCAACAATGGCCAGGCCCAAGCCCGATCCCGGCTTGTTTTGCTGCCCAGACCCTCGCCAGAAACGGCCCTGAGCTCGCTCAATGTCGCCCTCGTTCATGCCGGGCCCACGATCGGCAACCACCAGACGGATATTGGACAAGCCCCGTACCACTCGAACAGTGATTGGTGCCCCTTCGCAATACTTGATGGCATTGTCCAACAGGTTGTCCAAGACCTCTTCCACTGCCCCGGGAACAGCCCAGGCCATGGCCGAGCGGCTGCCTTCTCGCCGGAGTTCGATGCCAAGGTGTTCGGTGGTGAGTTCCCAGATCTGGATGCTCTCGTTCACCAGCATGCCGATGTCCAATCGGATGGGTTTATCCTCTTGTTCCTCGCTCTTGTTGAGCTGCACCAGGCGTTCGACCACAGACTCCAAACGGTCAAGCTCGGCCAGGGTCACCTCGACTGATGAGTCGCTTCGGTCCAGCGATTCCAAGCGGATTCGCAACGGAGTCATCAGGTTTCCGAGGTGGTGGGAGGCGCTGGCGACGAAGGCGCGCTCACGATGCATCGATGTTGCCACTCGCTCAGCCATGGTGTTGAACGAGTCGCCGAGCTGTTGAATCTCGCGGGCACCACCCGCCACCTTGGCCCTGGCGTCAAGCTTGCCTGCAGCAAAGGCTTGGGCTTGTTGATCCAGGTCACGAACCGGTCGGAGAGCCCAACGAACCAGAGGGTAGGCCGCACCAGTTAGGAGCATCATGACCGTGAAGGTCGATACACCAACCAGGGTCGCTCGGCGGGAAGCCTCAGCCTGGATGGGGTCACTGGACACCAGATACACAACCTCAACCGGTCCGGTCACCAGATCTTGTTCCGACCGAAGTACGAAGTCACCGTCAATCCAGGGCCAGATGTTCTGATCTGCTGGCAAGGCGCCAGAGATCCGACTTTCCTGAAGTGGTGATGGTTCGTTGCGAAAACCGGGGAAGGTCTTGGACCCGAGTAGGAGGACAATTCGGTGGGGGTCACCTTTCAGATCCTGAGAGAGAGAAGCCATCTCCGTTGTTGATTGCTCGCCAATTATCTCGAGTATCTGGTCGAACGCTTCTCGCCGTTCGAGCTGAGCATGGACACTGGTGCTGATGGCCATCTCGCGGGACAAGAGAAAGCCAAGGACCGCTGTCACCAGGAGGAGGGTCGGCAGGAAGAGGCCAACGATTCGAGCTTGCATCTAGGGCTGAACCAGCTGGTAGCCGACCCCGTGCACCGTCTTGATCAGATCGGGAACACCAAGCTTCTGGCGCAGAACGGCAACATGAACATCGACCGTACGTGATTTGCCTAACCAGGTTGTGTGCCAAACCTGCTCCAAGATCTCGGCTCGACTAAGTACGGTTCCCGGTTGCCCAGCGAGCATGACGAGGAGGTCGTACTCCTTGCGAGTGAGCTGCACCTCGCGCCCGTCAACTTCCACGGAATGCGCGGTTTGGTCAATGACAACCGAGCCAATTTCCAATCGCTCCAGACGGTCTGCGCTATGGCCGGTGCGGCGAAGGACGGCATCAATGCGCGCCGCCAGTTCCGCTAAGGAGAAGGGTTTGACGATGTAGTCATCGACGCCGGTTCGCAACCCGGCAACTCGTTGGGATGAGTCGCCTCGGGCAGTAAGAGCAATGATCGGGACGTCGGATGTTTCGCGAATCTGTCGACAGACTTCCAGGCCGTCCATGTCCGGTAGCCCTAGATCTAACAAGATGAGATCGACAGGCTCAGCAACAAGGGCTTCACCTCCGGTGGCAACAACATGGGTCTCATAGGAACGCTGACCGAGCGCGTACTGAAGGGCCGAAGAGATTCGCTCGTCATCTTCAACGAGGAGCAATTTGGTCGGATGGACGGGCTCCACCGGGGCTTCGGGACTCATAGAAGCAAATGTTAGGTCTTTGCAAAGTCTTCTGTCGATCTCTTCAGTGTGACCACCATCACAACTACCGTAAGCATCTGCGACCTTTCTGGGCGCAGTGTCTTATAGACAGGGAGAGATTCATGCGTAAAACAAGCGCCCTTTGGGCGTTGCTTATGGCTCTAGTACTCGCCAGCGCGGCGTGTACCTCAGCCACATCCGATGGCGAAGCGGCCGACAGTAGCGGTACCACCGCAGACGCTGGCACCGATGATGGCGGCGACGATGCCACCGATGATGGCGGCGACGATGCCACCGATGATGGCGGCGAAACCGTCGAACTGACTCAAGGTGGAGGCCTTCTGGCATCAGTCCAGGCTGCCGGAGAACTCAAGTGTGGTACTCGTGACGCCCTCGCTGGCTTCGCCGTACTGCAGGGTGATGGCACCCATGTTGGTTTCGACAGCGACTTCTGTCGTGTCATTGCTGCGGCCGTCCTTGGTGACGCCGAAGCGGTTGATCACGTGGACCTTGAAACCGCTGACCGCTTCACCGCACTCCAGTCCGGCGTTGTTGACGTCCTCGTCCGCAACACCACCTGGACCGCTTCCCGAGACGGCAGCGAAGGTGCAACCTTCCTGCAGACCAACTTCTATGACGGTCAGGGAATGCTGGTCAACGCCGGCTCCTACGCCAACCTTGGTGACATGGATGGATCCGTCATCTGCGTTGCCGCTGGTACCACTACCGAAGGCAATGTTGCCTCCGAATTCGAGCGTCTGGGTATGGGCGTCGAGGTTCTTTCCTTCGAGGACAACGACCTCATCCAAGAAGCCTTCACCAACGATCGTTGTGATGGCTGGTCAGCTGACTCCTCCGCACTCAGCGGAATTCGCGCCAACTTCCCTGATGGCCCCGATGCAGTAACCATCCTGCCCGAGGTCTTCTCCAAGGAGCCGCTTGGCCCCGCCGTCGCCGATGGCGACACCCAGTGGGCCCAGGCTGTTGAGTGGGCAATCTTCGCCACCATCCAGGCCGAAGAGTTCGGTATCACCCAGTCCAACGTCGATAGCTTCCTGACCTCGGACAACCCGAACATTCAGAAGTTCCTTGGTGTCGAAATTGATGGTGCTTCCCTCGATCCAGGCCTCGGTCTTCCAACCGATTTCGCCTACCAGGTCATCAAGCAGGTTGGTAACTACGCGGAGATCTTCGAGCGCCACCTTGCCCCCCTCGGTCTTTCTCGTGGGGTCAACGCCCTGTGGTCTGACGGTGGCTTGCTTTACGCACCGCCTTACCGGTAAGCATGTAGCCAACATCATGTTGGCAAGAGTTTTGTAAGTACGGAATACCCACGGATCGGTGGTGAGCAGCCAATGGTGGCTGCCCACCACCGGAAGTGGATAGGGGACCGAATGACGCAAACGACCACCGATCAAGCCGATCAACGGATAGCGAAGATGACTGACAAACCGCCCTTCTGGCGGGATGTCCGCAAGCTCTCGTGGGGCTTCCAAATAGCCGTTCTCAGCATTGTGCTGTTCGTGTTGTACATCCTGTACAACAATGTTCGGGTCAATAGCCAGAACCTCGGCATCCCCATCAACTTCGACTTTCTGGGGCAGCCATCAGGCTTCACCATTCCCGCCAACCCTCTGCGAGAAACCCAAGCGGTTAAGCACGCCTTTGTTCAGGGCTACCTCAATACGCTTCGAGTCGCTGTTGTTGGCCTGTTGCTTTCCACCATTCTTGGTATTGCTGTCGGAATCGGCCGACTCTCCGGCAACTGGCTCATCCGAAACCTCACTCGCATATATGTTGAGATCATCCGAAACATTCCCTTGCTTGGCATCGTGATGTTCTCCTACCTGGCTCTGGTTCTCAGCGTCTTGCCCAAGACGGAAGACTCCTGGAGTCTCGGAGCCCTCTTCCTCGGCAACAACCGTGGCATGACTGTTCCTTGGATCACGGGCTCGATGCCGCTCTTCCTTGGCCTCGTGCTGGTTGCAGGCATCATTGCTTGGGCGGTACGAACCTGGCGACAAAAGACGTCGGAACGCACCGGTGAGCCGGGGCGTGAGATGCTCTGGTCTGTCCCGATCTTCCTACTCATCGTCTTCTGGGGTGCGGTCATTCTCGGCAACGGACTCACCACACCCTCCTTGGAAGGTCGCAAGGTCGAAGGCGGCATGACCATGCAGCCTGAGTACTTCGCTCTATTGGTTGCCCTCGTCCTCTACACCGCCAGTCACATTGGCGAGATTGTTCGTGGTTCTATCCAGGCGGTTCCTAAGGGGCAAAATGAGGCAGCCTCAGCCCTGGCTCTCAGTAGTTGGCAGCGAATGCGCCACATCGTTCTTCCTCAGGCACTGCGAGTCGCCGTTCCTTCTCTGGGCAATCAGTATTTGAACCTGGTGAAGAACTCCTCGCTTGGTTTCGTGATCAGCTACTTCGAACTGGTCAAGGTGACCTCAACCACTATTGGCAACCGATCGCCTGCGGTCCCGGCCTACATGCTGATGATGTGTCTCTACCTGGCGACATCGCTGGTCGTCTCCGCCCTCGTCAACTACGCCAATAGAAGGATGCAGGTTGCCTCATGATTTCCGCATGGCTGAAGAAGAACCTCTTCCGTTCAACCGGAGACAGCATCCTGACGGTAGTTGCCGGTGGACTGTTGGGCTATGCCGCCTTTCGAATGCTTCGCTTCGTCTTCGTTACTGGTCGATGGACGGTTATCAAGGTCAACCTCAACTTGCTCATTACTGGCGCCTGGCCCCAGGAAGAACTGTGGCGGCTGACCACCGTGATCCTTGCCCTGGCCGCCATGGCTGGCCTGTTCATGGGCTTGGCCGCTAAGCAGACCGCGCTAGAGGCGGCCGATGACGATGATGTCGAGCCGATGACTGCTGGCGAACGAGCTCGCTCCCTGGTTGGTCGCCTGTGGCCGGCGGCAGGAACAGTCCTTCTACTCCTGCTCCTGACTGAGACTGCTGGCCCTTGGCTTCTGGTTGCTGGGGTGATTGTTGTCTCGGCCGTTGGTTGGTTTGTCGGCAAGCAGCTCCCACTCAAGGCCAAGGGGGCACTGACCGGCGGCGGAGTAGTTCTGTTCGCCGTGCTCATCTGGTTCCTGACGCTCGGTGTCTCGTGGAACTCCTGGGGCGGCATGGTGCTCAATCTTTTCTTGGCTGCCATCTCCATCGTGTTGTGCTTCCCCTTCGGTGTGGTGCTCGCGCTGGGTCGTCGCTCGGAGTACCCGATCGTTCGTGGCATCTGTACCGCTTATGTCGAGTTGTTCCGTGGCGTGCCTCTTCTGGGTTTGTTGCTGATGGCCAACGTTGCCCTCGGCTTCTTCATTCCGCGGGGGCTCGTGCCCGGCAATGTGGTCAAGGCCATTGTTGTCTTCACCCTGTTCAGTGCGGCCTACGTCGCCGAAATTGTCCGTGGCGGACTTCAGTCAGTTCCTCGTGGCCAGCTTGAAGCTGGTCGGGCCATGGGTATGTCACCAATCACGGTGACTCGCAAGATCATCCTGCCCCAAGCTCTGCGTAATGTGATTCCTTCCCTGGTTGGTCAATTCATCAGCCTGTTCAAGGACACCACGTTGGCCGGGGCAGCCCTTGGCATGACCGACCTTCTCACCGGTGGGCAGGTCTTGACCGCTCAGAAGGAGTTCCGGGGTCAAGGCTTGATTGCCGAAACCCTCATCTTTGTATTGCTGCTGTTCTGGGCTGGTTCCTTCACCATGTCCCAAGAGAGCCAACGACTTGAATCCCGCCTCGGCATAGGAGAACGATAGATATGAGTGAGACTCAGACTGAAGTATTTGCCGACGCCACCCAGGTAGGCGGGTCCGGCGATGTGATGATCGAGCTGGATGGTGTCCACAAGTACTTTGGTGCTTTCCATGCTCTCAAGGACATCAACCTGAACGTTGGTCGCCAGGAAGTTGTGGTCATCATTGGTCCATCAGGATCGGGCAAGTCGACCACTATTCGCTGCATCAATCGTCTGGAAAAGCACGACAAGGGGCGGATCGTTGTCGATGGTGTTGCCTTGTCTGAAGATGTGCGCAATATCCAGGAGATTCGCCGCGAGACCGGCATGGTCTTTCAGGGATTCAACCTCTTTCCTCACCTCACCGTGCTGGAGAACATCACCATTGCTCCTCGTTTGGTTCGAGGTAAGCCCAAGGCCGTCGCCGAAGAAAAGGCCATGGAGTTGTTGGAGCGGGTGCAGATTCCTGAGCAGGCCAACAAGTATCCGGGTCAGCTTTCCGGTGGTCAGCAACAGCGGGTGGCCATTGCTCGATCGCTGGCCATGGAGCCCAAGGTCATGCTCTTTGATGAGCCGACTTCAGCCCTTGACCCCGAGATGATCAATGAGGTACTTGAGGTCATGATGGACCTTGCTCGTGAGAGCATGACCATGATTGTGGTGACCCACGAGATGGGTTTCGCCCGCCAGGTCGCCGACCGAGTGGTGTTCATGGCTGATGGGGAAATCGTGGAAGTTGGTACTCCCGAACATTTCTTCACCAATCCTCAAGAAGAACGCACCCAGAAATTCTTGAGCCAGATCCTGTAACTCACCGACCAGGAGCTGTAGCGGCTAGCTCGAACGAGGCAAAGTCAAGGTGAAGCGAGCCCCACCAAAGGGACTGGTGCTGATCTCGACGTCGCCTCCGTGAGCTCGGGCAACCTGGCGAGTAATTGCGAGCCCAAGACCAGATCCGCCGGATGGGCGGTCTCGCGCCTCGTCCAGTCGGGTGAAACGTTCGAAGACCACCTGCCGCGACTCGGCCTCGATGCCAGGTCCGTCATCGTCGATGTGGAGTAGGACGTTGTTTCCGACTGAGGAGAGGGTCACGACAACACAACTTCGAGCGTGACGGCTGGCGTTGTCCAAGAGGTTTCGAATGGCACTGGTGAGAAGTTCCAGGTTGCCGGTGATTCGGACTGGCTCGGGGACCGAAACCCGAACATCGATCTCCCGAGGTCGACTGGCTTCCACCAAGACCAGGTCATCAAGATCAATGTCGCCAACCTTGCCAACGCCCGCTTCGTCCAAACGGCTGAGGGCCAAAAGGTCGTCGATCAAGGCACTAAGCCGGTTCTGTTCAGCCAGGACGACTTCTGCGGTCTTGTTCCAATCGGTGTCGATGGGGCTTGCTTGTGCCACCTCCAACTGCACCCGACTAGCGGCTACGGGACTACGGAGCTCGTGAGAAGCATCGGATATGAACTGGCGTTGTCGTCGTTGCGATTCATCCAACCGAGACAACATGGCGTTCATGGTGGTGGCCAGCTCGTGAATCTCACCTTGGGCCGGAGGGACTGGCAGCCGGTCACCAATACTAGTTGCCCCGATTGCCTGGGCCCGTAGGGTTAGTTCAGTCACGGGTTTCAGGGCTCGTGATGCCGCCAGCCAGGTGATGACGGCTGTGATTGCCGAGAGGAACGGAACAGCGAGCCAGAGTAGCCGCCGGATGGTAGCGAGGCTGTCAGTGACTGGCTGAAGCGGGCTTGAAACACCGATGGACGCTAGGGAGCCGTCGGCGAGCTTCATTGTCTGGGCCACTGCTACCACCCCCTCGCCCATCGGCACCGAACGTAGAGGGCCTTCTGGAACAGGACCGGTGCTGATGATGACAATCTGTCCGTCGGCATCGACGAAGTCTCCGGTCTCCGTATCGAGGTAGAGGATTTGGCCGTCGGGGGATTGGTCGATGGTGATCAGCTGCGGCCCGTCATCACTCGCCAAACTCTCTTGGAAGTCGGGGATGACTTGACCATCGGCGAAGGCTTCGTCAAAGCCCACTTCCATTGCTTGGGTGAACTGCGGATCGAAAGCGAAGAGGGTCTCGAAGAACTCATCCTCTGTTACCTCGACTCCATCGCTGTCCAAGTAAAAGAACCGCGTGGCCTGGGTCGGGTCGACAACGGCAACGCTGGTAACTCCGCCACTGTTGGCATCGAGGTAGTTGCCAAGCACACCTTCGGCATTGCTTCGAGTGTTGGCGACGAGCTCATGTTCGGCCGCGTTCAGTGTCAGCACCGAAAGGAGGGAGAGGGCAGCGGCAAACACCGCGGTCACAAACAGGGTTAGACGAGCCCGCAGGCCAATCTGATTGATCATGTTTGAACCAGGCGGTAGCCGATGCCGCGCACAGTTTCGATCTCGGAACCGTTCGTTGGCTTGACTTTGTGGTCATTGACGGAGTGCAGCTTCTTTCGCAGATAGCCAACGTAGACGTCGACCACATTGGAGTCAGCATCGTGGTCCGCACCCCATACTTGGTTGAGAAGCTGACCACGCGTGAGTGGCTGACCGACATGACGGGCGAAGGCCTCCAGTAAGAAGTATTCACGGTGAGTCAGTTCGATGATTTGCTCATCAAGGTGACACGAGTGAGCGACAGTGTCCAAAACAAGGTTGCCGATGGTGATCAGGTTAGAGCCGCCGGTTTGACGTCGTACCAGGGCGCGAATTCGCGCGGTCAGGACAACAAAGCTGAATGGCTTGGTGAGGTAGTCGTTGGCTCCGAAGTCCAGGCCCTCAGCTATGTCGTAGTCGCCGTCCTTGGCCGTCAGCATGAGGACCGGAGTGTCGATGCCTTCGGAACGAATGGTGCGGCAGATTTCATACCCGTTCATACCTGGAAGCATGATGTCCAAGATGACGGCGGCATAGGAGAACTCGCGTATTCGCCAGATCCCGTCATTGCCGTTGTTGGCAACGTCCACTCCGTACCCTTCGGCGAGCAAGCCGCGCTGAAGAGCCTCGGCCATGACCTCATTGTCTTCGACCACGAGCAGTTGCATATACAGAGTATTCTGGCGGTTTCTAAGAACTCGATGAGAAGCCAAACGGCTGGGTTGGACCCTACCCCAAAGCACCCATAGGGCTGAGGGACTCTCACACGGCTCTCATGTTGGTGGGTGAGGATCTCCGGTGTTGTCCTTGGGAGGGGGCGTCGGACAGATGCGACCGTAGATGTGGACCCATGTCCTTGATAGAAAATGGAACGAGTGGGAGGAGGAATGCGTCCAACAAGTCTGAGGAATGCGTCCAACAAGTCTGAGGAATGCGTCCAACAAGTCTGACAACATCAGTCCTTCTGACCAGTGACGGTGAAACCACCCGGTGCGCGTCGACTGGTGCTGATTTGGCAGCTGCACTGCAAGCGCTTGGACCGACTGTTCGTGATTGTTGGCGACGAGTTGGCCTAGAGGCCATCAGGCAAGACACGATTGGTGACCTGTACCCGACGGGTCACGGTCTTGGCCAAGCTACGGTTTCGTGATGAAGCAGACCTTTCTTGCCGGTGGAAACGTGCTCACTCCCGACGGTTGGGTCAATGCTCATCTCGTCGTCAGCGAGGGCCAAGGGCTGGTCGTTGAGAGGCCAGACCCAGATCGACAACGAGGCCTTGTCCCGGAGGTCCTTGACATTTCCGGCTACCGGGTCGTGCCAGGGTTCATCGACCTGCAGGTTAATGGTGGCTGGGGAATCGACTTTGCCAGTAATCCCGAGGGCATCTGGGAGGTTGGCCAACGCCTGGCCTCGACCGGGGTAACCGCTTGGCTGCCAACCCTGATTACTTCTCCCGAAGATCGCTGGCAACCGGCGCTGGACGCCTTGGCTGATCGACCTTCTGATTGGGTGGGGGCAGAGCCATTGGGCTGGCACTTTGAAGGACCGTGGCTCAACCCGAAACGCAAGGGTGCTCATGGCCAAGAGTTGCTGCGAACGCCTCAGCTACCTCTGGATCCACTGTTCGATTCGTCCCGCGGTGTGGCGCTTCTGACCCTCGCTCCCGAAATGGATGGCTGTTTGGCTGCCATCAAAACGCTTCGCGAACGCGGCATTATTGTTTCGCTTGGACACAGTGATGCAGCTTCGACGGTGGCCACGGAGGGCCTAGTTGCTGGCGCAACGATGGGCACGCATCTCTTCAACGCAATGAGTGGACTCGACCACCGGGATCCAGGCCTAGCCGCTGCTCTGCTGACCAGTGATGCCTTCTTCGGCCTCATCGCCGACGGCATTCATTCGGCTCCAGAGATGGTGAATCTTGCTTGGCAAATCGGTGCTGACCGCCTTGTTCTGGTTACTGACACCATGGCTGGTTTGGGCCTGCCACCAGGTGTAGTCAAGCTTGGTGCCTACGAGGTACATCTGGATGGACTCTCTGCCCGGTTGTCCGATGGAACCCTGGCCGGAAGTGTGTTGGACATGCCAACGGCAATACGAAGGTTTCAAGCCTTCACCGGGTGCTGCCTGGCCGACGCACTCCACGCAGCTTCGACAGTGCCCGCTCGGGTTCTGGCCGATTCGCCGGTCATGCGGGGCGGCGCGCGTGGCCTGCTTGTGCCTGGGGCGCGGGCCGATCTGGTTGTCATCGATGATGACGTGAACGTGGTGGCAACAGTGATTGATGGACTGTTGGTACATCAAGACAGAAAAAAGCTGCAATGAGCCTTTGGTCAGAGATCCACGAACAACCTGATGTTTCTTGGCCACGTCGTCTCGGTTGGCCGGAAGAAGGCAGCTCTTGATGGTGCCCTGGTGGACGGGATCTCGCAGTGGGGTCAATCTCCCGATCTGGTTGAAGTATTGAGGGAGGCGAAGCGACAAAGGCAGATCAACGTTGGCCCAAGCCGACTAGGTCGAGGGAGCTGCTCGTGCCCTGGTGAGTGCTGAGCGCCAATCAGACCGATCTCCCTGGGCACATCTTGCCTCTGCCTGGGGACCTGCCCGAGTGGCTCACCCCAGTTCCGGCCATTGTTATGGGACAGCTGTTCTGCCACCGAGAGACCGAGCTTCGATCGTTGGATCCCGAGCATCCTCGCGGCCTCAACAAGATCACGATGACGAACTCATCCGATGTTGCTAGGGGTAACGGCTAGGCCGGCAGCATGTAGGTTCCCTGGGCGGTGGCCGTTGGCTTGCTTTCGTTGTCGTCGGTCCAAAGTCGAACGGTGCCAACGACACTTCGTCGCCCGGCCTTGTCCAGGGTTGCTCTCGCCCACAGAGTTTCCCCGATGGCCGGACGTAGAAAGCGGATGGACAGCTCTGATGTCAGCGCCATCAATTCGATCTTGCCAATGGCAACGAATGTCAGGTACCACAGGGCCGAGTCGGCCAAGGCGAATTGGGTTGGGCCAGAAATGAAGCCTCCTGGCCGAACTGAACCGGAATCCGGAACAGTTCGGGCGATGACCCAATCGGGACCGATCTGGTGGCAAGCTACTGCAGCACCTGGGAATGCTGCTTGAACCGTGGCGGTGATCTCGTGGGGGTCAAGTGGCTTGGGTGAAGGTCCGCGTGATTCGGTCATGCATTCACCTGCGTCGTCTTAGTGTCTTCGGTTTCGTTTGCTTGCACAGTGGCAAGCCGGTGGATTGAGACAATATAGTCGCCACCTTCATAGGGGTCCCCGTCCCAGGTCGCCCATTGCTGGACTAGCGCCAGTTCGGCTTCACGACACCATTGCTCGTACTGAGCCAAGGTGAACTCGGTCAGGGCAAAGCCCGCGATTAGCAAGCCACCGGCCTCCAGATGCTTGGCCATGTTGGACAGAATCTGTGCTTCGGTTTGTTCGTGAACGAAGAGCAAGATGTTGCCTGCCATCAGCACGACATCGAACTTCTGGCCTAGGTCGATGGTGGTGAGGTCGCCATGTTCCCAGTGGATGTCGACTGATTTGGAGGTCGCCAGGGCGATCATGTCTGGATCGGAGTCTGCAGCGCTTACGGACCAGCCACGACTGGCGAGTTCCAATGCGGTCCGCCCGGTACCACAGCCGGCATCGAAGACGGTCGGAGTCGCCCAGCTGTTCTCGTTGCGGAGGCGGTCAAGGGCGTCGACTTCGCCATGGATGTTTTGACCCTCGGCCGCCAACTTGGCAAATCGGGCTTCGTACTGGTCCAGGGGAAGCCGATCGCGCCAGACTTTCCAGCGATCACTAATGCCATCAAATGCCACGGTCGGTCTCTCCTGGTCACTGGTTCCAGCGAGGGAACAATCAGCTCGGGTCGTGCTTCGCGTTTCACGCTATCCCTCCGTGAGCTGACAGCTCGCGTGCGGGAGGTGAGGGGGCCCTTTCCGGTTCGTCCGGTTCGTCGGGTTCGTCCGGTTCGTCTGGGTTGCAGCGTGAGACTCGTGGCCAACTTGCCCGGGGGCTAGGAGTGGGCACCAACCATCTCCTGGATGGACTCGGCAACCGCGTCCAGGGTTCTGGCCGATTGAACGGTCACCGCGATATCACTTTGAGCGTCGGTCGTCTGTTCGGCAACTGCCCGAATGGACAAGGCGATCTCGTTTGAACCGTCGGCCGCTTGGGCGATGTTGCGAGAGATCTCACCGGTCGTTGCTGACTGCTCTTCGACTGCAGCCGCGATGCTGGTCTGGATCTCCGCTATTTCCTGGATGATGTCGCCAATCTCTTGGATTGCGTGGGCGGACTTGTCCGAGTCAGCCTGAATGGCTGACACCAGGATGGCGATCTGCTCGGTTGATGCATTGGTTTGCTGAGCCAGTTCCTTCACCTCATTGGCCACAACAGCGAAGCCCTTGCCTGACTCACCGGCCCGAGCTGCTTCGATGGTGGCATTGAGGGCCAGAAGGTTGGTCTGCTCGGCAATACCAGAAATGACTTCCACCACCGCACCAATTTGCTCGGAGGAGTTACCAAGCTGGCTGACTGCCTCATTGGTTGCTGCTGCCTGCTGGACGGCCTGTCCTGCGACCTGGCTGGCTCGGCTGGTATTGACCGAGATCTCCGTAACTGCCTGAGCTAGCTCGTCAACGGCAGCGGCTACTCGTCCGACACTGTCTGACACCTCATCAGCAGCGCCTGAGGCGAAGCCAGCAGTTTCGGCCGCGGCACTTACAACATCAGAGATTTTGTCGGCACTTCCGCCAAGTTCGACGGAGGTCGTGGTGAGATTATGGGCGTGGTCGCTCAGAGTTCCGGTGATGGAGCGAATATTGAAGTACGCCAGCAGTGTCGTCGCCAGGCTGAAACCAAAGAAGAAGATGAGGGAATTGCGAAAGCCAGCCGAGGCATCGGAGGAAATCTCTTTTGCGATCAGCTCGATCTCGTTTGCTTGTGAGTCTTCCAGCTCCTTGAGGATGTCGATTCGCTCAGTCATGGTGGAGAACCATTCGTTTGGAACAATGCCAAACGGAGCACCTTCTTCGGACAGGGCTCGCTCCTGGAAGGCGTCAACGGCCTGGGTCGCCGGTGCCTCGGTGAAGGCGTCGAACTCGGTCAGGAGGGCTTGAGAAGTCATATGTTGGAATACATCAAAGTAGGTCTCTTGCTCGGTGATCAGGTCTGAGACGACCCTTCGCTGGCCGGGGGAAAAGGTGTCGGTGGTGAAGACGTTGGCCAGCTGAGCCCGTATCAGTCCGGCGCGTTCCTTGCCATCCAGAAGGGCGAAGAATGAAGTGGTTGATCGTGTAATGCTGGCGTCGGTACTGTGGGCTGAACTGTTGGCGATCAGGTCAAGCAACAGCCGGTTCGTTTCGGTGTAGTGGGCGATCGCCGTTGATAGATCGACTGAATGTGAGTCAACCTCGGCTCGCAGGCTTGCGAGGCCGCCCACGCCTGATTCCATTTCCAAGGTTGTGGCTCTGGCATCAGCTGGAAGTGAGTCTTGCTCATCGTGTAAGAAGCCCTCGATTTCCTCCCACGCCTGGTCTGTTGCCAGTCGTTGGGTATTCAATGCGCTTGGGTCGGCGCCTGGTCCAGCGCTGAGGAAGAGAGCAGTGAGGCCTCGCTCTTTCTGATTCTCGTGGAGCAGTTGGCCAGAGTCGATGGCGAGGATGACCAATCGATTGACGGTGCGTGACTCGCCGATGTCGCCGCTTCGACGGAAGGCCGTTGACCCATTGGCCCAAGCCAACCCAAGCATGGGAAGTAGCAGCAGGAGCACTAGTTGCTTCTTCAGATGTGGCCGCTTGCTTTCAGATACCGCCATGCGAGGTCTCCAGGTTGTTGGTTAATCGTCAGTGATCAGCCTCGGGTTGCTGGCAGGACGGATTAGCGAAACGCCTCAGCTAAGTGGTTTCGTCAGCGCTAGCTGGACTTGGGTTGACAGCTTGAGTGCGTAAGGCAATAGGGTGCTGAGAATGGTCGACCAGCCCCTACCGCTCGTAGATGTTTCTGGATTGCTTGCTGGTCAGGACGATCTTGCTGCCGCTGTTGACATAGATCGAGCTTGCCGCGATATCGGTTTCTTTCGCATTACTGGGCATGGGTTGGAACCGGGAGTTCTCTCCACTCTGGACGCTGCGGCCCGGACCTTTTTTGCCCAGCCAGAAGCGGAGAAGGCCAGGATCGCGATGAGTCACGGTGGCTCAGCCTGGCGGGGCTGGTTCCCGGTCGGTGGTGAGCTGACTTCTGGTCGACCTGACCAGAAGGAAGGCATCTATTTCGGTATCGAACACCCCATGGACGCCCCACGAGTTGTTGCCGGTCTTCCACTCCATGGCGAGAACCTTTTCCCTGACTCGCCACCTCAGCTTCGCCCTGCGGTATTGGGGTGGCTGGACTCGATGATGGATCTGGGTCATGCGGTCATGCGGGGAATCGCGTTGGGACTCGGCCTTGATGCTGACTGGTTCGAGCAACATCTAACCACTGATCCGACAGCCTTGTTTCGCATCTTTCACTATCCGCCTCAGCAGGCTGGTGGGTCTGGCGCGTCGACGGGTGATGGGCAGGATTTGTGGGGGGTCGGCGAACACACTGACTATGGTTTGCTGACCCTGCTTGGACAGGACCGGTGTGGTGGTCTGCAAGTTCACAGCCGAGGTGAGTGGCTTGAGGTTCCAGCTGATCCGGACATCATTGTCTGCAATATCGGGGACATGCTGGACCGACTAACCGAGGGGCGCTACCGCTCAACACCGCACCGTGTTCGCAACACCTCAGGACAAGATCGTTTGTCCTTCCCCTTCTTCTTTGACCCATCATGGGACGCCATTGTCGAGCCCCTGCCTCTTACTGGCTCACCAATTGGTGACGGCCGAAACCGCTGGGACAAGTCTGATCCGTCGGCCTGGAACGGAACCTATGGCGAGTATCTGACTGCCAAGGTTTCCAAGGTTTTCCCCGAGCTGTTTGCCACGACCGAAAGACAGTGACGTCACCCCTGGTCCGCAGGGCTACACCGATCGGATTTTGCTATGGAGTCAGCACTGGCCGGACGAATGTTCGAGTGAAGCGAACAATGCAGCCGCTCTCCCTGGCTTTCTGGTAGACCTTGGCGCATTCCGGATCGGTTTCGGCCTCGATGCGATAGCGCTCGTAGTCGGCCATTGAGGGAAACGAGAACAGGGCGTAGGCGGTGTCGCTGCTGCCCTCCGATGGCAAGAAATATCCGTGGTGATTGCCACCGAAACCATTGACCAAGGCAATCCACGCTTTGCCGTACTGCTCAAACTCGTCGATCTTGGTCGGATCGATCTGATAGGTGATGTGGGCGGTAATGGGACGGTCAGTCATGGCGATGAGTATTGCAGTGACTGAGTCGGCCCGTCACGCTGCGTTAAAGCCCTCGGGGTCCTGTGTCTTGGCACGGCTGCCCGAAGCCGTGGACTGGTCTGTCCCTGGCGAAGCTAGCCAGGTACCCCGGTCAATTCGAAGTCGCAACCGCCAAAGGGTTCGCCATTGATCTGCAATTCGACTCGGTGAGTTCCCGGGTAGTAGCGACGCGTCGTGATGGCCCGGATGGGATGTTTGCGCGATGCAGTTAGCTTCTCATCGCCAGCCAGGGTGATGTTATTCCATTTGAACACCTTGGGTGAGGTCTGCCCATTGGCCTTCACATGGTGGATCACGTAGTCAATCAAGAGCCGGTGGTCCGAGGCCGATTGTGACTCCAACTCGATAGTGAACTTCAGAGGAGGGCCGAATGCGACCACGGGAGTCGTGACGGAGAATGTATTGATTGCGATCTTGGGTGGGCCGTAACCCAGGACGGACAGAGCGTCGCTATTGCCGGCCTTGACCAGGCTGCGAAGGGCATGTCGGACCAGACGTTCCCGGTCAGCCGAAGCACCACGCATCCAGCTTTTGGCCGTCGTGGTGACCAGGTCAGGATGGTCCTTGGCGATGTCGTTCAGATTGTTGGCCACGGAGCGCCGGACATACTCCGATTGGTCGTCCTTCAACTGTTCCAACAACTGCACCACCGGCATCGGGTCCTCGATAAATTGATGTAGTCGCATACCCCAAGGAAGTCTCGGACGACAGCCCTCACTCACCAGGCGACGGACATGCTCGTTGGGGTCGTCGATCCACTGCTGAAAGGTTCGGAGGGTTACCTCGGGATGGTCAACCAGAAATTGCCGGACGGCGAACTCTGAGCTTGAGCGCATGGTCATCTGCCGAAGGGCCTCAAGCGAGAACTCGACATCGCCCAGGCCAACACGGGTGACATAGTCAGCCATTGGCATGACCAGCCATCCAGCGATCCCGAGACTGTCCGTTGCTCCCTCTGATGCCTCAGCAGTCTCGGCAATCCCAAACCTGGTCTCGGGGTGCAGACTGTTCAACAGCACCTGGGTGGCCGCTCGGAAGTCGGTGGGCAAGAACTTCACCAGGCCGTCAGTGATCTGGCTTGAGCGTTCCTTCAGCTCCAGCTGATCCAGCCCGGCAATCGCGAAGGCAACAAACTCCTGTTCGGAGAAATCTGGATAGACCCGAGCAAGATGCCGAGCAAGTGAACGAATTGGAGCGACACCAAAGAAGTTCTTGAACGGTTCAACCATGGCGCCGAGCATAGGGTGAAGGTCTTGGCCCATGGTTGCCAAGAAGTGACGGCAGGACGGTCGAGGTGACTCGATGGTCGGTCGGTGGTCGACGATCGGGATGAGGCGACTGGTTCGATGCTCGGCGCTGTTTCATGCAAGGATGCAGGGAATGAAGACCAGCTTGAGCACCCAAAATTGGGAAAAGCTCCAGGACCAGGTGAATCGGAAGATTCGGGCTGCAGCCGGAATCGACGCGGGCTTGGCTAAGGAGGCAACGTCGCGGGGTAGGGGCATTCGGGTGTTGCCCGGAGACTCCGATGCCGACTGTGGCTTCGAAGTCGGTCCTGGCTTCCGCCGGTTCAACCAGGTTAATGACGTGTTCAGTCGCTCGTTTTGGGATGAGGAGGTACGGAGCGAACACTCTGACCGTTTCTATGCCACCTATCGACGGCCCTTGGACAAGTGGCGAAAGGCGCGTGGCTTCCGCCAGCGCGACTATGCCCTTCGCAACGCTTCCTGGCATATCACCGACCTCTTCGCCGAGATGCACCAAGACCAAGACCTGCGGGACGGCTTTCTCGATCCGCTTTCCATGCTGCGGGACGGTCCGGATGAGCAGGTCGATTGTGGCTCGCCCGACGAAGCGTCGCAGACGGTAAAGAAGGTGGCGATGACCTTTGGGGCTGATCTGGTTGGCATGACTGCCCGGGACGATCGCTGGACCTACACCGAGCGGTTCTCCGCCACCACCGGTAAGGGCAAACCCAATCCGTTGGATGAATCATTGAAGCATGTGATCGTCATCGGACAGTCAATGGACCATGATCTGATCCGGACCGCACCGTCGGCCTTAGCTGGCACAGCAACGGGCTTGGGGTACTCCCACGATGCCATGGTCTTGCTCGGCGTCTCGCAGTACTTGAAGAACCTGGGTTACCAGGCTGTGCCTTCCATGAACGACACCACGCTTGGCATTCCCTATGCCATCAAGGCTGGGCTGGGGGAGTACGGACGAAATGGCTTGGTCATCACCCCCGAGTTCGGCCCCCGAATCCGAGTAGGGAAGATATTCACCGATCTTCCGCTGGCCCATGATGGACCAATCGACTTTGGTGTGCGCTCCTTTTGTGACACCTGTACCCGCTGTGCCGATGCCTGCCCATCCAACGCCATTCCGCTCGGTCCACCGACGAGGAAGCAGCACAACAAGTCCAACTTGTTGGACGTCAACAAGTGGTCGGTCAACGGCGAATCCTGCTTTGGCTATTGGTCAAAGATCAATAGCGACTGTGCCATCTGTGTCCGGGTCTGTCCCTACAACCGTGACTACTCCAAGCCAATCAATCGATGGTGGCGACGACTCGCTGGAACAAGGCAGCGGTCGCTTGCTTTGCGAATACATGATCGTTTGGGAACCGGGGAACGCCTGAAATCACGAGACTGGTGGCCCAATTGAACGAAGCTGCCGTCGGAAGTGTTCGTCCTGATGTGATCATCATCATGACTGACGAGGAACGCGCCGCTCCTTCCTATGAGTCAGGCGAACTGGCAGACTGGCGTCGTCGTTCGCTGGCGGGGGCCGCCTGGTTTGACACCAACGCGACAAACTTCAAGCGCCACTACACCGGTTCGTTGGCCTGCGTACCTAGTCGGCCAACAATCCTTACCGGGCACTACCCGGATCTGCATGGGGTCACCCAGACCGATGGCCTGGGCAAGATGCCCGATGACTCTCGCCTGCGCTGGCTTCCCGAAGGTGAGGTCCCAACCCTGGGCAACTGGTTTCGGGCCGCTGGATACGACACCCACTACGACGGAAAATGGCATGTCTCCCATGCCGATCTGATCAATCCGGAAACTGGAGGGCCGCTAGCCACCAACGATGCTCGTGGAGTTGTTGACCAGGCTGCGGTTGGTACCTATTTGGAAGCCAATCCTCTGGAGCCCTTCGGGTTCTCCGGCTGGGTTGGTCCTGAGCCCCACGGTGCACCACTGGCCAATAGCGGATTCCGTCGGGATCCGTTGATTGCGGCCAGGGTGGTGTCCTGGCTTGAGGATCGCTATGCCCGGCGACGTGCGGGAGACAGGGTTGCAGCCAAACCATTCTTGCTGGTTGCCAGCTTTGTCAATCCGCACGACATTGTGCTGTGGCCACTCTGGGCCCGGCGCGGCCTGCCCTTCGAAGACCGATCCGCGAGCGATGAGCCGCATGGCCCTTGGTCACCGCCGATTGCTCAAGCTCCGACCGCGGATGAGGACCTGTCCACGAAACCGGCGGCCCAGGCGGCGTACCGGGATTCCTACCCAACGGCCTATGGCCCCGCACCTCTGATTAGGCGGGCCTATCAGAAGCGCTCCCAGGAATACCGGGACCTGTACTACCGGCTACACGCCGAGGTCGATGGCCCAATTGATCAGGTTCGTCGAGCGGTCACCAGTGGCGGTTCCCAAGAAGCGGTCCTTGTTCGCACCTCCGATCACGGTGACCTCCTTGGTGCCCACGGTGGACTACATCAGAAGTGGTTCAATCTCTATGACGAGGCCACCCGAGTTCCGTTCTCCATTGCCCGAATGCGTGGTGGGGTGGCCACCGCTGGCCGCGTGATTGAAGATGCGCCGACCTCCCATGTCGATATTGTGCCAACCCTGTTGGCGGCAGCTGGAATTGATCAGGCGGAAACAGCGGCCGTGTTGAAGAAGAGTTTCTCGGAGGTGCACACCTTGCCGGGTCGCGACCTGATGCCGGTGGTCGATGGCGTTGACCCGGCTGACCTTCATCGTTCGGTCTACCTGCTGACCCGGGACAATATTCTGGAAGGTGACAGTGGCGCTTCGGCTGCTGCTCGCCGGTTGGGTCAGACGGACAACCCTCCGCTGCCCCTCCGCATCCGAGTGCCAGCAAACGTTGGGTCCAACTTTGAAGGCATCGTCGCCCGAATTGCTGGCCCCAGTGGACCAGCTGGTTCTGTCGGTCTGGTCGACTCTGGCCATCCGACCGAGCCTGGTGGCCAAGCTGGCCATTTGTGGAAGTTGGTCCGGTGCTTCGATGACCCTGCAACTTGGACCAAGCCGCATGTACGACACCTCAGTGATACTGGGTCGAAGAAGATGGCGTATCGAACGGAGGCCCTTGATGATCAGTGGGAGCTCTATGACCTGACCATGGATCCGATCGAGGCGGTGAATTTGTGGAACAGTCCTAACCATTCTTCGGTCTTTGTTCAGCTCCAAACCCTTTTGGCGGCCGAGCGTGAGCGTTCGGTTCCGGTACGGAATGCTCCGTGGCCCTACGCTTCTCGTCTCGCTGTCGGTCAGTCTGCAGAGTCTGAGGACGTCGAGCAAGGTCGGCGGCTCGACATGATGAAGGCGGGGGGAACCAGCTACGGGTCCCTGGCGATTATTGGCTTCGGAACATTTGTTGGCCAGGCGGTCCTACGTCGCCTACTTCGTCGCTAGACCAGCGGTTTGAACGCTTGTATGGAACGAGTGCATTGGACGACTGTTTCCTCGGCAGTTTCTGCAGTTGTTTGGATGACTGCCGGTCACGATCTTGGGTGTGCAGTCTGTCTTGGGTGTGCAGTCTGCTTTGGGTCAGCCAGTGAGAAGACCAAGGCGATGGCGGGAATGATGCTCAGGAGCAGAACGGCTGGTCGATAGGAGCCAAAGCCCTGTTCCAGCTGTGCCAGGGCGACGGGCCCAATGGCTGATGCGCCGACGGTGAAGAAGGTCAGCGACCCCTGGATCGACCCGAGGTGGCCGGTGCCGAACCATTGGGGTAGCAGGGTCGAGGCCGTGGTGCGGACAGCCCCAGCCATGGCGCCGAGCACGATGGCATAGAGGACAACAACAATGCCCGGTGAGACAATTGCGGCCATCCAGTGAGCGGCGACAAGTAGTGCCATTCCGGCCGCAGGCAAGAACCGTGTGCCGACGCGGTCACTGATCAAGCCGACACTCAATCCAGCGATCGACGAACCGAGAACTTGGGGGAGGAACATGATGGCAGCCGCCGTGCTAGTGAGTCCGGCATCTCCGAGCAGGTCGATCTGGTGGAAATTCAACGCCGTTCCCAGCATGCCGGACGAGCCGCTTACCGCAGCCAAGACCCAGAAACCGCGAGAGCGGAGGGCGTCAGCCCGGTCAGTCGAATCACTGTCGAGATGGGTTTTCGCCGTGGAAGAGGCTGAGCCAGGGGGAAGGTCTCGCAGGCCGAATGCGGCAAAGGCAACGACGGTGGCTGGTACAACGCCGGCGGAAACCATCCACGCGACTCGCCAACCCCATTGACTGATGGCAAAGGACATGGCTACAGGAACAATGGCCATCAGTGCACCAGCAACGGTAGAAAAGATGCCGAGAGCGGTCCCTCGGTTGCGAACGAACTGGAGAGAGACCGTGACGGTGGCGATCAGTGAGAGCGACCCTTGTCCAAGGAGTCGGATGCCGGTAAAGCCGAAGGCCAGCCAGACCAAGCCGTTCACTTGGGACATGTTGGCCAACGCCAGTCCAAACAAGAGGCCAACAATGATCTGTGATCGTCGGACACCGCGGCGATCGATAAAGCGACCAACAGATGGCAGAAGAGTGGCTCCCGTCAAGGTGCCGACAAGGTAGGCGCCAGCCACCTGGGATCGGGTTAGATTCAGGTCGCTGACGAAGTGGTCGATGAAGACGGAAACGCCGATGGTTTGACCGGGCCCAGTCAGTGCGGCCGTGGTGGTAGCTAGCGCCAGCACAATCCAGGAGTGACGATCAGCTTTGGGGGAGCTTGGAGTTTTCTCCCGAGCAGGAGTGGTTGTTGGCACTCGCTGGAGCATACGAGGTCCCGCCATGGGCCAAGCAACCGCTGGCGACCTTCCGTGGGAAGATTTCTTTGGAGCAATCCTTGCTTCTTCCTGGACGTATCCACGAAACGGTGTTAAACAGTTTGTTGAAGTCGATCGCCTGGTCGACTTCGACATCTTGATCGGAAGGGGACTCCGATGACCGAGCTCAATGCTCCTGCCCGTGCCCTCCTTGGGTCCAACGCCGTTGCCCATCTGTGGACGCAAAATCCGGATGGCTCACCCCAAGTGTCGGTGGTGTGGGTTCTGATTGAGGGCGACGTCATCCTTCTTGGCGCGTCGACGGCCAGTCGTAAGGTCCGAAATCTTCGCTTGAACCCAAAGGTGGTGATGAGCATCGAAGACGAAGAACGAAACGAGCGCGGCTATCAACGCCACCTCGTTGTCCGCGGTACTGCCTCCGTTTCTGATGGTCCAGATCATGCCCTGCTGGATCGACTAGGCGGGATCTATCGTGAAGGAGAGCGGCATCCATTGCAAGAGATGGGTGACGAGGTTCGTACCATCTCCATCGCCGTCGATCGAATCTCTGGCCTCGGTCCCTGGACCTGAACTGGTCGCTCGCGTTGCTGGGTCGCTGGCCGCTCGTGCTACTGACCGAGGCGGCCATCGATCTGTTCACGAAGGATGTCAACATGTCCAAGGTGGCGGGCGTATTCCTCAATCAATCCCACCAGAACTTCTCGCAGAGACATTGCCCCACCACCACTGCCATGCTGGTTCAAGGCATCGTCTGCGGTCATGTCAAGATTCGGCGCGTTGGCAATGAACCGGTCGGTGAACTTGGCCTCTTCGCGCCACAATTCCCAAGCCTCGGAAACTACTCGAGGGTCAGCGATAGCTCCGTCGAAGTCGCCATCGCGGTTGGTTTCAGAGCAGAACAACCGTGGCACATCTGCGCCAGCCATCATTTCTCGGAAGGTGCCGCGTTCGACTTCTGCCAGATGGCGAATGATTCCGAGGAGTGACATGGTTGACGGGGCGACCGCCCGCCGTGCCATTGCTTCCACATCAAGGTCAGCGCACTTCATTTCCAGGGTAAGGCGCAGGCAGCGAAGGGACTCGACCAGAGTGGTTCGCTCATCACCCAGCCTTTGGCGGTGCTCGCGTGGGTCATCATTGGATGGCTCGCCATCCTCAGTGAACATGTCTGCCCGTCGGATATTGGCCATGGTCGCAATTGTGGTTTGGGTTCTTCAGCGCGGTCAAGTGATTATCGGTGGTACCTACTCGACTGCCTCAGGACGGTTCGTGTCTCGGGGACGCTCGCAACCCATATGACCCTACGGCTCGCCCTACGACCGCCGTCGACACCTTCTTGTACACGTAGAGTCATTCGGTTCTGTATTCACTGTCATACCTACTCTCTATTATGGTACATATGTTCGATACACTGATGGAAGGGCAGCAGTCCTCACCTGATTCGGCCTCCACGGTGGCCAGCTCTTCGACCGCTGATGTCCGGACTGTCTCGGAGGTGCCAGGGGAGCGTTGCCGCACCGAAGACGAGCTTGTTGCTCCGGAACACCTGGTCGCATCCTTGGCCGGCTCACGCAACTTGGCCGATCACGCTGTTGTCAACATGATCGCCGATGTCATTGGCTCGGGCGAGTGGTGTGTCTCGGGGATCAACTCCATTTTCCACTGGGTCGAATGGCAACTTGGGCTTACCCGGCAGCATTCTGGTCGCCTGGTTCGCATCGCCGAGCGTCGTTGCGAGTTGCCCTTTGCCTTTGACCGATTCTCCGACGGTCAGCTCAGTATCGACCAAATGACTCTTATCGCCCGCCACTGTCCGGTCGACTATGACCAGACGGTTTCCGCCCTCGCCGTCCATGCCACGATCCCGCAACTTCGCCGCATCATGCGTGACTATTGCTTCCTTGATCCCGATCCCGATCCCGATCCCGATCCCGATCCTTCGGACAACTCCGATGACGATTCGACTAGCGATCCCGGTGCTGAGCCCTCTTCGGATTCCTCCAACAATCCTGACCACGCAGATGGATCCGATGGCTTGTCCCTTCCCGACTCGCTTCCTGACAACTGCTGCCCCTCAGACATGCCTGATGGTTTCGTCCAAGAAGAGTTGGACAAGCCCTACCGCGGGTTTGGCTACGGCTTTGATGATGATGGGAACTTCCGGATGTGGATGCGTTGTGGTGCCGATGACGGAGCCGAGATTGTCGCTGCACTCGATCAGGCGCGTGCTCGATTGAAGGCCGACACCGGTGAAACTGACGTCAGCGGGTTTGACTCGTTCCTCACCATGATTCGCGCCGGAGTCGAGGCCGACCCATCTGGTTCTCGTGGCGCCGACAACCGAGTGCTCATCCATTTGGAGGCCAGCGAACTTTCGTCATGGGCTCAGGGCTTGCGCCCCAACTTGCATCTCGGCCCAGTGCTCACCACCGACGTTATGGACCTGCTGTCGTGTGAGAGTTCAGTCCAGCTGCTGTTGACGAAGTTTGGCAAGCCTGTGTCCTTAGGTTTGACACAAGCGGCAGTGCCTTCGTGGCTGAGGGAGATCATCCTCAACCGAGACAATGGCTGTCGCTTTCCCGGATGCGCAGCCCAGCGCTGGCTGGACGTTCATCACATGAAGCATTGGGTCAAGGGCGGCCTCACCGACACCGACAATCTGGTGACCTTGTGTCGCCGGCATCATCGTGAGCATCACCGCCACGCTTTTTCCATTGTGGGCAATCCGGAGACACCGTTCGGGCTACAGACTTCCAGTGGCGATGGTCTGCGTTTCATTGCCAAGGGTGGCCGCGATATCCAGAGGGCACATCCCGTTCCTGATGCTCCACCCGAAGGGACCTACACCCACCCACTGGGTGAATCGTACGATCCCTGGTCGGTTCATTTCACTCGCAATGAGGCCCATCCTGATCGTCAACAGCCCAACCAGGGTTCTCCAGAAGACGAGGCAACAGATGACCCACCCCCAGTCAATGTGAATTCAGGTGGTCGCGGGATCCGTGGCCAAGGAGAACAGTGCGAGACGCAAGCATCGATCCAATGCGAACCCGAGAATCCCGGTGCCCCATGACAACCGCAGTGCTAGGCGATCTCGATGCCAGCTTCGGTCATGTCAGTCAATGCTTGAGTGGTCGTCTCCGGTGCGACACCGGCGCACATGTCGGTCAACAAGCGAACGTCGTAGCCAAGTTTCTTGGCGTCCATTGCCGTTGCTCGGTCGCAGTAGTCAGTGGCGAGGCCAACGACATCGAGAGCCGTGATTCCTCGGGCTTGCAGATAGCCATTGAGTGATCCACCGTCGGGTGCCGTTCCCTCAAACCCGCTATAGGCGGCGGCGTATTGTCCTTTGGACACAATCAGATCGATCACTTCGGAGAACACAACATGCTCATCGACGTTGGGATGGAAGTCGGCTCCGGAACTGTCGGCCACACAATGACTGGGCCAGGTGTCGACAAAGTCGGGTTCATCGGCAAAATGTTCGCCGGGGTCAATGTGCCAATCTCGGGTAGCAACAATGGCTGAGTAGTCAGCCGCACTGTCTCGCAGGTAGGCCGAGATCCGCCCGGCCACCGCTCCTCCGCCAACAACAGCGAGCGAGCCTTCTTCGCAGAAATCATTCTGCACATCCACCACGATCAAGGCTCGCTTCATTGTTGTTGGCTCCATCTCTCTGTTGGCTCACTTCTTTGCTGTCTTGATTTCTTGCGGTGTGATGTCCTGCTACAGGTGATCCTGTTCACGACTTGGGAATGACCATAGTCAACCTCGCACCAGTCGACCTTGCACCAGTCGACCTTGCACCAGTCGACCTTGCGCGGTCGGGTCCTACTGGATAGGTTCAGTTCACTTGCATACCAGCAATGAGGAGAGGCCGACATGACTGACATGACCAATGCCAGCGACACCAATATGAGCAACGACATCAGGATTCTGCGCACCCTGGCAACGATTGATGACCGGCACGTTGAAGTTGGCCGAGAGCTCTCACATCCGATTCGCCGAGTCGTGGTTGCCGCCGTGCTCTCTAACCCCTATGCCGGTCGCTACGTCGAAGACCTCACTCCCTTCATCGAAGCGAGCAAGGTGTTGGCCAAGCAACTCTCTGAGCGTGCCGTCGCCCTTCTAGATGGTGCTGAAGTTCACAGTTATGGCAAGGGGGTCATTGTTGGTACCAATGGTGAACTTGAGCACGCCGCCGCCCTTTTGCATCCAGCGCTTGGTGCTCCACTTCGTGAAGCCTGCGGTGGGGGAAAGTCCATCATCCCCTCAGCGAAGAAGCGAGGTGGTCCGGGCTGCACTCTCGATATTCCGCTCCATCACCGCAACGCAGCCTTTGTTCGCAGTCACTTTGACGCAGTGGAGTTCCGGGTGCCCGATGGTCCAGCAGCCGATGAGATCGTGCTCGCAGTTGCGGTAACCGATGGTGGTCGGCCACTCCCCCGAGTCGGTGGGTTGACTGTCGATGAGATCGTCGGCGAAGACGGTTTGAGGTAGCACGGTTTGAGATAGTACGGTTTGAGGTAGCACGGTTTGAGGTAGCACGGTTTGAGGTAGCACGATTTCGCTAGTCCAGTGATCCGGCAATCTTGCTCAGGAGTCGATGGAGCGTCTTCGCTTCTTGATCGTTGAGAGGGGCAAGCGTGAGCTGAGTAATCTCTTCAGCCAAGGGAAGCAGACCCTTGATACGGATTCGACCATGGGTGGTGAGGTCAATGATTCGCAATCTGGCGTCGTCCTCGGACCGTTCGCTGGTCACATAGTCAGCCTGGACTAGGCGGTTCACCACACCCTTGATGGTGGCGGAATCCAGGGCGATGAGGCGCCCAAGGTGATTCTGAGACAGGGGCCCCAGCTGGTGAAGTTTGGCCAGAGCGGAGAACTGAGCGGGAGCAATGTTGTTCTTGACCTGGTTGCCGAAAATGGAACGATGGCGTTGGTTCGCTTTCCGCAGCAAGAATCCAATCTGGTCCTCCAGGACATAGCCATCCTTGACGGTCGCCTTGGTGCCAGCTTGCTGACGCTTTTTGGCCGGCCGCTTGGCAGGCCGCTTGCCTGGCTGGCCTGGTTGCTCTGGTTGCTCTGTCGTAACTGGCTGCTCTGTCGTCACTGGCTGCTCTGTCGTGAAGTTGAGACAGTGAGTCCGCAGAGGTGAAGGATGGCAGCAACAATGAGCTTGTCAGACACCAGTTCATTGGCAAAGCTGAGCCCGGCGCCCAGAGCCGTTGCGGCCTCGGCTTCTTCTAGCGAAGGTACGTCGACGGTGATGGGGATCTGGCCAAGATCATTGTCCGGATCCAGTTCACAGGCCGGAGTTCGCCTGATACCAGGGTGGTCAGGAAGATCGACCCGATTGGCAATAAGGGTGGCCGCCGCATCAGCAGCTGCAGCATTATTGGCCAAGACGGTGACGGAGTCCGCAATACCAAGGGAGAAACTTCGGCCTGGCTGACCGCTAGTGGCGATCCCGCCAATGCGCATCTCGCTTGTGATTGCTAGCGCTCCTGCGTGAGTGTCGATTCGATCCGTCCCGGCACCGGTAGAACACGCAACAAGAGGCTCCAGCGGCGCCAGCAGAGATGGGTGGCCCATGACGACCCCGACGCGATAGGCCTGTCCGGCCGCCAGCCATATCGCTATGTCGCCACCATTGTTGACCATCCAACGGGTGAGGTCACCCGCTGGATCTGAGTTGGTGATGGCCGCCCCAATCTCATCGGCCACCGCCCCAGCTACCGCAGCCATCGGGGTAATCCGTTCCCGGTCCCGGTATGGCCAGACCGCGGCCAGCATGCGTTGGGCTACGGCACCGCCGGCTGCCGGTGTCTGAGGATGTGACTGTGATTGTGACGTTGGCTGGGATTGGGCCGGAGTGCGAAGAACGTCGAGCTCGTGTACCAGCTCCTCCAATAGGCCATCAAACCGGCTGGCGGCAGCATCGAATGCCCGCCTCCGGGCTGCGGGTGAGCCATCAGCCGAGATGATCAGATCGATGGGGCCATGGTTGAGGTGTAGACGACTTCCGTCAGCGATGAGTGTCGCCTGAGGTCCACCTGCTTGTGGCTGGGTTCTCGGTGGCGCGACTGTCTGTGGCGCGACTGCCGGTGGGTCAGCTGTTAACTGACTGGCTATCTGAGTGTCCATCAAGGCCGATCGCCGGGCCAAGGATTCTGCGGGTCAGCGGTGACGACCTGGGTCGGGACCTCGGTCAATGCCTCATCTAGCGTCAGGATCGAATCCTCATGGCCACCCAACGCGAGGTAGGTCTTTCGTGGCATGGTGAATTCAATCGGGGCCACCAGTGCCGGAGTCGGCACATAGCCGAATGAATCAACCGGGGTACGGGTCACATCAACGGTGAAGGTGATACCGCCGCCAGGCCACACATAGGTTGGCGCACCGCCACAGGTAACTAGCGTCTCATCTGCTCGAACCGATTGGGTCAGTCGAACCGGATCTGCCGTCACGCCAGACCGGAGTGAACCTCCAGCTCCGGCCATAAACAGGACCGACGTCATGGTCGGTTCGCAGTTGGACCGCACCCGATCCACCGACTCTTGCAAGATGGCGGGAAGGGGAGCGGGCTGAGGCACCAGCTTGTCATCCAGCACGTAGTAGGCGTAATCGGTTCCCGTGGTTGACACCATCAGCAGGGTCAAACCGGGCCAAGCCTTCTTGGGCTTGAAGAACTGGACGATGGAGAGTGGATCCTCCAGATCAGTTCCGCCCCAACCTGAACCAGGGTTGGCAATCTCGAAGTAGCGGCCGGGGGTGGAACGGCGCCCCTTCAACTTGATACCACTGGGCTTGATACCAAGCACAACACCTGCTTGGTGCTCGGTTAAAACTCCGGTGATGTGGTCATCAACAACAACCACCTCGTCCACGTGCGGGGCCCATTGGCTGGCGAACATGCCAATGGCGGCTGAACCGCAGCCGACCCGCATCCGCTCATCGACAACGCCATCGATAATTGGAGCGCTGCCGGCTTGCAGAACAAGCTCGGCTCCATCCTCAACCTGCACCGTGATCGGCTTCCCCGCACACAGGTCAACCAGAGCCCGCATGGTGGCCAGTCCAGCTTTACGACCGAGACCAGTCAGGTGATGCACGCCTCCGAGAGACAGCATCTGCGATCCGTACTCCGCCGTTGTGACATGACCAATCTCCTCGCCTTCGGAGTAGACCAGGGAACGTTCGGCCCCGACATGACGGTCGGTGTCGATCTTTACCTTGGCCCCGCAGTAGGAGAAGATCCCCTCAGTCACCACCGTCACCATGTCGATGCCGTCGACCTCTTGGGACACGATGAATGGGGCGGGCTTGTAGTCGGGATAGGTGGTGCCCGAACCGGTGCCGGTGACGAAGACGTCAGCCTGGCGTACCACTTCACCTGACCAGCTATCGCTGACCAGAGCGAACGGCACAACGTCCGCACCCCTCTCGGTAGCTCGTTGCAGAACCGTCACCGGATCCATGCGGGTGAGCACCCCGTCAACATTGCCGTAGCGATCACATGAGCCAGTTCGGCCGGGCAGGATGAAGCAACGGATCGGGCAGGCATCGCAGCGAATCTTTACGTCTGAGTCACCCGAGTTTTCTGGGCTGCCTGTACTGTTTGGGTCGACTGGGCTGCCTGTGCTGTTTGGGTCGACGTATTCGGCTAGCTCAGACGCAAATTGTTCGGTCGGCGTGTGGTCAGCCTGTATCGGCTGGGTACGACGTGCCGGCTCAGAGGCTGTGTTTGTCGATCCGTTGTTCGTTGATCCATTCTTGGTCGACTCATTCATGATCGGCCCTCGATGATGGCCAAGAGTCGATCTGGGGTGGCAGGAATGTGACGCACCGGGGTGCCAATTGCTTGACGCAGGGCGTTGAGAATGGCTGGGGCCGTCGGCAGTAAGGAGTGCTCGCCGACACCCTTCGCCCCGTAGGGTCCGAGTGGGTCGCCGGACTCGACCAGGGTGACCCGTACTTCAGGAACATCGCCGATGGTCGGAATCAGATAGTCATGCAGGTTGTTGGTGGCGCCGGGGATGTATTCCTCCATCAGAGCCAGGCCGATTCCTTGGGCGACGCCTCCGGTGATCTGCCCCCGAACCAGGGCTGGGTTGATGGCCCGGCCAACGTCGTAGACCGCCTCAACCGACAGGAGGCTGACAATCCCGGTTTCCATGTCGACTTCAAGCTCAACCATCTGGGCCCCAAATCCGTAGACAGCGTATGGCTCGCCCTGGCCTTGGTCATCCAGTTCTTTGGTTGGTGGATCATAGGTTCCGAAGCCAGCGGCAACGTAGCCATCGTTGTCGAGTTTGAGGGTTGTGAGGTCAACGATCACGCGGTCGGATCGGGTAAGGACAGAGAGGTCCGAACCATCTAGATCGATTGTGGTATTGGAATCGATTTCTGGGTCCGACGCCAAGCCAGCCAGGGCCAAAATCTCGGCCCGCAAGGCCTGAGCAGCCAGGTAGGTGGCGTTGCCGGTGATGAAGGTTTGGCGTGACGCCGATGTCTTGCCTGCGTTCGGCGTGTGGTCAGTATCGGCCGAAACCAGATGGACCTTGGACAGAGGCACCCCAAGGCCATCGGCGCAGATCTGGCTCATGACCGTGTTGGCACCCTGGCCAATGTCGACGGCCCCCTGATGAAGCCGAATTCGACCATCGGGATCGAGTCCGACCTTCATCTGCGATGGGTTGGGCAAGGCAGTATTGCCACAGCCGTACCAGGCTCCGGCGATGCCAACGCCGGCCCGACGGATCGAGGTTGCCGTTCCTGTGTTGGACTGGGCTGTGTTGGACTGGGCTGTGTTGGATTGGGCTGTGTTGGATTGGGCTGTGTTGAACAGAGCGGCTCGTTCCTTGGCCTTCTCGTAGGGTTCACGAAGGGCTTCCAGGCACTCGGCGAAGCCCATGCCAGAGGCGAATGTCTGGCCAGTCACCGTCGGTTGATTGGCGCCAAGGGCATTAGTCAGACGAATCTCCAGAGGATCAAGATCCAGTTGCTCTGCGAGGATGTCAACCAATGTTTCTTGCACGATGGCGGCCTGGGGAACTCCGAAGCCACGGAAAGCCCCAGCCGGAGGGCCATTGGTGTGGACGGCCACGCTGCGAGCCTGATAGGCGTCATAGGTATAGGGTCCGCCAGCGTGAAGGGGAACACGGGTTGCCACCGTTGGACCCCATGAGGCGTAGGCACCAGTGTTGAAAGTGCCATCGAATTGATAGCCAGTGAACGAGCCACTGGCATCGGCACCAAGAGTTGCGGTCATGATGGCCGGATGGCGTTTGGTTGTTGACACAATGGACTCGGCCCGGTCATAGGTCATGCGAACCGGCACACCAACCTTGATTGCGGCTAAAGCCAGGATTGGCTGTACCGACATGTCCAGCTTGCCGCCGAAGCCACCACCGCAAGCTGTTGGCCGAATGATGACACGTTCGGGATCAACGCCAAGAATGGCGGCGGTGTCATTGCGGTCTGAGAACGGTGCTTGGGTCGTCACATGGATGGAGACGATGTAGCTGCCAGGTCCGTCACTGACCTCGGCCCAGCCGGACTCGGTTTCGATGTAGGCATGTTCAACGAAGGAGGTTCGGAACTCGCCACTGGTAGTCACTACTGCGGCCGACATCGCCGCTGCGAGGTCACCTCGGGATACGAGGCGCCGGGCCATCACATTGTTGGCCCGATCGGGCCGATCGGCATGCAGAAGGGGAGCATCCGGGGTCTGAGCCTCGGTCGGGTCCATTACCGGTTCCAGCTCGGTCCAAGTGACGGGGAATCCGGACAGATCTACTCGGGTACCGAGCCCAGATGGTGGCCCGGTTTGTGGTTCAGTTTGTGGCTTAACTATGACCGCAGCGATTGCCTCGCCCATGAACCGGGTTTCGGTTTCCGCAAACACTGGCTGGTCAGCCATTGGGGGAATGACGCCAAACTGATTGATACCGGGGATGTCTGACGCTGTCAGAATGGCGACGATTCCTGGACTGGAACTGATGTAGGCGTCAAGGTCTCCGAGGGTGAAACTTGCGCGGTGATGGGGCGATCGGATTGCCCGGACTTCCAAGGCGCCATCTGGTGCTCCATCGTCGCCAAAGATGTCCTGGCCCGACAGTTTCTGACGACCATCAACTCGACCGATTGAGACACCGACTGCCTTGCCCGTCGTCGGTTCTTCAACATCGATAGAACCGGATTGGGCCGCCTGGGCTGCGGCGGCAACGCTGTCAATGATCTGGCGATAGCCGGTGCAGCGACACAAGACGCCACCCAACCCTGCCTCAATCTCTTGGGTGGTGGGACTCGGATTGTTGGCGAGTAGTGCGGTGCTTGCCATCAGTACGCCCGGGGTGCAGAATCCGCATTGGGTGCCAGCGTTGCTGAGGAATGAGTTTTGTAGCACTCGCCCGGCTTCGCTCTCCGAAAGAGATTCGACGGTCTCCACCTTGCTTCCGCTGAGGCGGCCAATGGGTGCTAGACACGAGCAAAGCGGCTCACCATCGATCAGAACTGTGCAGGCGCCGCAGTCTCCGGCATCGCAACCAACCTTGGTCCCGGTCAGACCAAGCTCGGTTCGCAGTACCTGGCTGAGCCGAGTCATTGGCTCGACGTCTACTTCGACCCGTTTACCGTTGACGATGAGCTTGACTGTTTGGTCGGCTGTGTCGTCAGCTGGATGCTTGCTCATGACCCTGCCTCTTGGTCAGTGGATTCTTCTGTTGCCTGCACTGAGCCAGAGCTCGGGCGATCAGTGGAGGAGTCACCGACATCCGGTAGGTCGCACTGGCCCGCACATCGCTAATGGGAGCGAGTGGGGCAAGATGGTTGTCGCTGATACTGAAGTCAGTTCCAAGATTGCTCACCTGAACCCCAACCAGGTCGTGTTCCAGATCGGGCAAGCGCTGGGCTACTTCCGAGCATGCCCCGACGGCGATCCGGGCTGAGTTGATAGTTCCGTCCTCATCAATATCGGCCACCGCGGCCACCATGACAATGGAGATAGCCAGGTAGGCCCTCGCCCCCAACTTCTCAAAACTCCCGACCATGCCACGCTGCGGGGTGGGTATGAGGATGGCGGTGACCAGCTCGTTTGGTTGTCTTGCTGTCCGCCGGTTGCCGAGGATGAATTCTTCCAACGGGACCAAGCGGGTTTGAACCAAGCGGGCCTGAGTAAGGGATCGCAGTTCGACCTTGGCTCCCAGAGTCAGAAGGGGTGGCACACCGTCGGCGGCTGGCGAGGCATTGCAAACATTGCCAACGATGGTTGCCGCATTCTGAATCTGCACGCTGCCGATCTGGGTGGCGGCGTGCTGCAACCCGGCAAATGCTGGCGGCATGTCTGTGCGGGAAACACCAGCCCAGGTGGCGAGAGCGCCAATACGCCAGTAGTCGCCATCTTGTTGGTCCGCGCGAACTTCTTGAATCAAACGAAGTTCGTCGAGACGCGTGATGTCGAGGATGTCTTCGGTTGGCTGGATTTTGGCCACTGTGTGACTGAGCTGTGGGTAGTAGTCGGTGGCTCCAGCGACGATGGTTGGCGCGCGTTCGTTCTCAGGCGCGCTGTCCAACAAACTCAGGGCCGCTTCGATTGAAGTTGGAAGCAGATAGCTCAAACGCTTGGTCCCCAGAAAGCTTGTGTGATGTCTTGCGTGAGATTGATCACAACACTAGCATCAACTCACTCGTACACAAGTGAACTTCGGGGCGAGGCGCCCAGTCGCTCCCCAGTCAACAGCTAGTCAATTGCCAGTCAACAGCTAGTCAATTGCCAGTCAACAGCTAGTCAATTGCCAGTCAAATGACAGCCAGTAGCCAGTCGGTTTTCTACCAACAAGTCTTCAACAACAAGCCTCCAACAGAAGGATCTCTCCCATGAACGATCTTGTGATCAAAGGCATTGGCACCGTGGTGTCTGGAGACCTTGACGCACCGCTGGTCGAAGCGAACACCATCGTTGTTCGTGACGGCCTGATCAGTGCCGTTGGAGCGGAGGCCGACTGTGATGCCGACGGAATCACCAAGGTGATTGATGCAGGCGGAGCAACGGTCATTCCTGGCTTGCACGACAACCATGTTCACCCCGTGATTGGTGACTTCACCCCGCGGCAGCGAACCTTCGACTTCATTGATTCCTGCATGCATGGCGGCGTCTCGACCATGCAATCTGCCGGTGAGCCGCATGTGCCTGGCCGCCCAACCGATCCAGCCGGAGTCAAGGCGCTGGCCATCTTGGCCCACAAGTCCTTCAGCAACCTTCGCCCTTCGGGGGTCAAGGTTCATGCCGGAGCCATCCTGTTAGAAGAAGGCCTCGTCGAAGCCGACTTTGACGACCTGGCTGCTGCTGGTTGCCGATTGGTCGGTGAGATAGGCATCTCCGGATTGAAGGATCCGGTCCAGGCGGCACAGATGACTCGCTGGGCTCAAGCTCGAGATATGCGAGTCATGGTTCATACCGGAGGGGCCTCCATCCCCGGTAGTGGTGTGATCGATGCCGACTTTGTTGGCGAGGTCAGGCCCGACGTCGCCGGACACGTGAACGGCGGTCCGACGGCATTGCCCATTGACGACGTCATTCGGATCTTGGATGAAACGACGGCCCATATCGAGCTGGTCCACAATGGCAACATTGTCTCATTGGGTGAGGTGGCTCGGCTGGCCCAAGAACGGGACGAGTTGCATCGGGTTGTTATTGGGACCGACTGTCCCGCTGGGTCTGGAGTGCAGCCGCTTGGCATCCTGCGGGTCATGTCCTATGTGGCCAGCTTCGGTGCTGTTGCCCCCGAACTTGCCGTAGCCATGGCCACCGGCAACACGGCGAAGCTGCACAACGTGAACCGTGGCATCATCCGGGTTGGGGCCGAAGCCGACCTCGCCATCGTCGATGCCCCAATGGGATCCCAGGCCAGTGATGCCCTGGGTGCCTTGGCCATTGGCGACACCATGGCCGTTGCCGGACTGATCATTGACGGCCAGGTCAAATTCTCAAAGAGCCGCAACACGCCACCAGCTACTCGCACCATCTCGTTCTCTGTCTAGGAGCCCTTCTTATGTCAACATCTTCCCCCGTAAGGCCCGAACGCGTACTTCAGAACTTCGTGAATGGGAACTGGGTCGACATCGATTCCATCAGCGAGTCCATCGTCACCAATCCGGCTACCGGTGCTGGCATAGCCGTTCACCCGAACTCTTCAGATGCTGCAATCGATGCTGCAATCGATGCCGCATCTGAGGCATACGAAACCTGGCGCATGGTTCCGGTGCCGACCCGTTCGGCCATGATGTTCCGCTACCGCCAGTTGCTGTTTGACGCCCGGGATGAGTTGGCTGCCATCATTGTTGAGGAGAATGGCAAGTCGACCCCTGAGGCATTGGGTGAGCTGCTTCGGGCTATCCAGTATGTGGAGAATGCCGCTGCTGTGACCGAGACCCAGAAGGGCGCGGTGACGGAGAACGTCGCTACTTCGGTCGACATCGAGTACATCAAGGAACCCCTTGGTGTGTTTGCCGTTATCGCTCCATTCAACTTCCCGGCCATGATCCCCCTTTACTTCAGTTGGGCTGTTGCCACCGGTAACACGGTGGTGCTCAAGCCAAGTGAGTATTGCCCCCTCACCACCATTCGCATGGTTGAGTTGGCGGCCGAAGCTGGCATCCCTGATGGTGTGCTCAATATGGTGCTCGGCGAGAAGATCACGGTGGAGCGACTGTGTGACCATGAGGCCATCGAAGGAGTCACCTTCGTTGGATCTTCCGAAGTGGCAGAGATCGTGTACCGCCGCTCGACCGGAAACTCCAAGCGCTGCCAAGCCCAGGGTGGAGCCAAGAACAATCTGGTTGTCACCGACACGGCAGTCCTTGACCGGTGCTTGCCCAACATCACCTCATCGCTGTTTGGATGTGCCTCACAACGCTGCTTTGCTGGCTCCAACCTGCTGGTCTATCGCTCGGTCTATGAGGAGTTCATGGAGAGATTCTTGGCTGCCATCGACGATGTGGTAATGGGGCCCGGCACCATTGAAGGAGTCGGCATGGGCCCGGTCATCAATGCTGCCGCGTTAGCGAAGTTCACCGAAGCAATCGATGCGGCCGAAGCCAGCGGGGCCCGCATCATTCGTGACGGTCGAGGGGCAACGGTAGAAGGAAACCCAGAGGAATACCAAGAGGGACATTGGCTTGGCCCGACCCTGATCGAGACCGATCCATCTAACCCCGTGTGGGCCACCGAGTTGTTTGGCCCGGTTCGCTGCATCACCGTGATCGATAGTATTGACGAGGCCATAGACATCATCAATGCCTCCACCTACGGACACTCGGCCGTGATCTACACCGAGCGTGGCGGATTGGCCCGACGGTTCCGCCAGTCGGTACAGACCGGCCAGGTCGGCATCAATGTTGGAACTCCGGCTCCAATTGCCTTCTACCCGGTCGGCGGCCGAAAGTCGTCCTTTTACGGTGCCCTGCGGGGCCGTGGCGTGGATGCGGTTGATTTCTATACCGACAAGAAGGTTGTTGTCACCACCTGGCATGACACTTTTGGTGGCGATCAAGCTGGTGTTGATCCAGCCTTTGAGGGCACTGTCTGAACCTGCAGTTTGCGGGCAGTCTGAGCTAGGTTCATTCCCTATGGTTCTCTATGCCGATGGTCCGACCGCCGAAGCTTCAATCGAGGTAGACGCTTCTCCTGAAGCAGTATGGGAGCTGATCAGCGACCCAGGGTTCCCGGCTTCAGTGAGTTCGGAACTACAGGAAGCATCCTGGGTCGGTGCAGAGGAGGGTGGGCTTGGTGTGACCATCTTTGGTCGAAATCGTCATGAGGCCATCGGTGAGTGGACGACGGAGTCGCTGGTCGTTGAGTGGGTGCCTCTCAGTCATTGGAGTTGGATGATCGGCGATGCCCCGCACCAGGCAGCCCAATGGTGGTTTGAGATGACTGAGCAGGAGAACGGTTCGCTGCTGGTTACTCAGCGAGTTCGGATTGGTCCTGGCGATTCTGGCTTGACTCCAGCAATCAAGGCCATGCCGGACAAGGAAGAACGAATCGTCGCCGGTCGGATGAAGTTCCACGAAGCCAACATGCTGGCCAACCTCGAAACTCTCAAGTCCAGGCTTGAAGATCCGCAGGGCATGGGAAGCGTCTGATGCGAGTCGCTATCCAGCTGACGGCGGATGCTGGTCCTTGGGACGAGCTGGTGGGCTATGTGGTTGAGGCCGAGGCCATGGGAGTCGAGGTTTGTTGGGTGGCCGAAGCCTGGGGAACTGATGCTGCTACTCCCATTGGCTATCTGGCTGCCCGAACCTCCACCGTGCTCCTCGGCTCGGGCATCTTCCAGGTTGGCGCTCGCTCGGCGGCACTCACCGCCATGACCGCCCTGACCTTGCAGCGAATCACGAACGGCCGCTTCCTGTTAGGCCTTGGTGTTAGCGGTCCTCAGGTGATGGAAGGACTGCACGGAGTGTCGTTCGCTAAGCCACTGTCGCGCCTCAAGGATACGGTCGCTGTCCTGCGCAAGGCCGAAGCGGGCGAGCGCATTGAGCATGATGGGTCAACCCTCACATTGCCTCTGCCCGGGGGTGAGGGCAAAGCCTTGCGATTGTCTCAACCCATTCCCGAAACCCCGATTCCCCTCTATGTCGCGTCCCTGTCACCCAAGATGCTGAGCTATACCGGCGAGGTCGCCAACGGCTGGATCGGAACTTCGTTTGTCCCAGAAGGTGCAGAGTCTGCCTACTGGAAACACCTGCGAGCAGGCGCCGAGAAAGCTGGACGCAAGCTGGCCGATCTCGATCTCTGCCAGGGCGCCGAAGTGGCTTTTGGTGATGACCTCGAAGCAATGACGACCGAGCGCAAGATGGGTCTGGCCTTCAGTCTCGGTGGCATGGGCAGCGGCAACACGAACTTCTATAACTCGGCCTACGCTCGTGCCGGGTATGAGGACGTGGCAGCGGAGTCGCAGCGGCGTTGGTTGGCTGGGGACCGTGCTGGTGCGGCTGAGGTCATCCCCGACGAGATGGTTCTGGCAACCACCCTGATCGGGCCCGAAGAGCATGTCCGGGAACGGCTCCAATGTTGGAGTGAGAGTGGCATCACCACGGTGAGGCTCTATCCGGCCGGGGACACCTTGTCTGATCGATTGGACACACTTGGCCGGGCCATTGACTTAGTGCGGGCTGTTTCCTGAGAAGCGATCTCCGGAACACAGCAACTCAGCGCTTCCTCTGCCAGTGTTTGCTCAGCCAGCGTTTGGTTGGCCAGGGTTTGTTCCGTTAGCTGGCATTGCATGTCGACCAGATTGTGGCGGCCAATTGGACCAGCTGCTTCCAGATCGGACTGACCATTGCTCGATATCTCGGCGAGAACAAGTAGTACGGCATCTGCCCGCCACTGGCTGCCTGCGCCCCTTTGGAGAATCTCCGTCGCTCGCTCGCTTCCCATACCTTGGCGGTACTGGCGGGTGTGGGTCATGGCATCCCAGGCATCGCAAACACTGACGATGGCCACTTCCAATGAAAGCTCATCCCCCTTCAAGCCATCGGGATAGCCCTTGCCATCGACCCGTTCGTGGTGGCCTCGTACGAAGCGAGCGGCGGGGGCGAGTACCACCGATCCCTCGAGTAACCGCTCACCTTGTTCGGGGTGGGTTTGGATGGTGGCGAACTCCTCATCGGTCAAGCGGTCAGGCTTGTTGATGATGCTGCTGGGAACGATGAGCTTGCCAATGTCGTGTAGCAAAGCCCCGAGGGCAATCTCGCGTACCTCGGTTGGTTTCAATTCGGCTCGGATGGCGACCCGCATAGCTAGCGCCGATGTCCGAACAACATGATCTCGAGTGACCTGGTCCTTCTGTTCCAGCGCAGCGACAAAGCTGTGGACCTCTGGGCTTAGGCCAAGTTCCAGGGCCGCAAGCGGTTCGTTGGACAGCATTGGTCCGAGAATGTCAGCAACACTCTGCCCGGTACGGTAGCCATAGATGATGGCCCCTCCGGCTGAGAGGACGGCGGCGTTTTCGGCGGCCAGGACTATCCAGGACCAGACACTGCCAGGCTGAACCGCTGGCCCCATCGAGGTGGAGAGGGTGAGCGACGCAACGGCCGCGGCAGTGGCTAGGGCTGTTGTACGACCACTGATTCTGTAGAGGTAAACCTGGCGGTTGGCCAGCTTCAAACTGCCGAGGATGCCAATGGTCAGGAGCACCGTCTTGGTCACTATTCCGACTGGGGCGGTATTCCCAATGAGTAGGACGACTCCGGCGATATTGGTAGCAGCGCAAAACGCAACCCAGGATCGCCAGTGCTGACCGATGAAACGTGCGGTGACTGTCGTTGGTGAAAGGAGAGGAAAGGCGGTGAAAACCGCCGATGGTAAGGCCAAGTACGCCAGCATTGGGCTAGCCGGTGAGCCACCGCCAAGATCAGTGACGCTGAGCCCAAACGCGGCAGCAAAGATGGAAAGGGAGAACAATCCACTGCCAAGAATGGCGACTTCGGCGACGCGACGCACCCACCCTGCGACGATTACTGCTAGAGAAAGTGACGCGCAAGCCAGACCACTCAGGCTGGCAACCAGGAACCAAGGCGATATGTCCATTGGGTACAGCATCGGCAGCACGAGTCAGGTGTTGAGTGTCACAGACCACCTGAACCGACGATGAACTAGCGCTGGATTGGGCTCTGCAATAGCATGTCTCGGTGATTGTTGAATCCTTAACTATCGACCCACTCTCTTTCGCTGCCCGCACGGGGTGGGAGATCAAACCTGAAGGTATGTGTCGAGCCGATCAGTGTGTGCCCTTGCCTGATGGGGCCAGCACCGCGGCCGGTGACCTCGATCTGGCTGTGGTGGCCGAACGGTTGCAAATGCCACTGATCCGCGACGAGGACGCCTCGATCTGGGCCCTTGGGCCAAGCAGCGGCGGCCGAGCATTGGCTTCGGCCACCGCGGCCGAACTTGAGCTTGAAGATGCCGACGGCAACCTGTTCAAGCTGTCCAGTCTGCATGGCCGCAAGGTCTTGCTTGTGGCTTGGGCCAGCTGGTGAGGTTGTCGCAACAGCTTGCCCGTGTGGCAAGCACTACACACCGAGCTTGAGTCCAAGGGGCTGACTGTGGTGACGGTTGCTCTTGATGTTGAGCGGGATGACGCCATGCCTTGGATTGAGCTAGCTGAGCCCACGCATCCGTCTCTGATTGACACTCGCCATATCAGTGATGAGCTCTTTGGTTTCACCAATGTGCCAATGGCAGTCTGGATTGACGAGGAAGGCCAGCTGGTTCGCCCTGCTGAGCTGGCTTCGATCGAACCCCGGCCAAAAGGTGGGTCACTTCCGGATGATCTTCCCGACCGGATCAAGGAGGTCTTCACCGAGATTGGCAAGTTCCAGGGCAACCCCGAGGGCTACCTGGCCGCTATTCATGACTGGGTTGACAAGGGGAGTGAGAGCGAGTTCTGCCTATCGGCAGACGAGGTTGTTGCGAGGTCACGACCACTGCCCATGGACCATGCCCGAGCGACGGCCTGTTTCGAGCTCGGCCAATGGCATTGGACTCGGGCCGCTTCTGAGGGTGTAGCCAAAGGTGCTTCACTCAAAGGTGCTTCACTCAAGAGTGATGACAACCAAGCCGTGGCCGCAGCGGTGAGATGGTGGCAAGAGGCCCACCACCTGCATCCAGAGAATTGGACCTACAAGCGTCAAGCTTGGACGTTTGCCACCTCCACACCGGGAGAGGCCCCAGACTTGTTGCAGGGTCCGAACGATGTCTATGACGGAAACTGGTTTGATGACCTGATGGATCAGGGTGGCGGCGCCGCTTACTATGATGCGCCCGGCTTGTAGCCAGGCCTGTCTGTCGTGCCGGTGGTGTCGGTCAGGTCCGATCCCAGAGCATGGATGAATCGGTGGCGCCAAGAATACGTTGGGCCGCGGTCTGGCGATCGATGTGGCCGATCAAGCCACGATAGGTTCCGAATCCGCACATCTCTTGTAGCCGAGGGTCGAACCTCTTGATGGTTTCCAAAGGGACTCCCAGCTGCTGGTTCTCCTGAGGCCGAACCCAGCCAGCGCAGTAATTCATGGCAATGCCGTAGCGCCATTCGTCGGAGGTGTTCGCTCCTCCGCCATGCCAAAACGAACCGTGCCAGACCATCACGCTCCCCATCTTCATCTCGGCTGGAATCGAGTCGTAGTGGGTGCCGTACTCGGGGCCGTGATCTCGAAGGTGACTGCCGGGGATGATCCTGGTGGCCCCGTTGGCTTCGGTAAAATCAGTGATTGCCCACATCGAGTTGCAGACCGTGGCCTTGTGAGGTCGCTCGATCGGCATGACCTGATCGTCGGCGTGGATGGGTTGAGCGGTTTGACCCGGTCCGATGGTGATGGCAGCCACCGTCGAAACCTGGAACTCATGATCCAATACACCTTCGACGATGGCAAGCACCGCCGGATCCAGAGCGATCTCCTCGAACAGCTTGCCATGAGCTAACAGGTTGTAGATCCTGCGGGTCTTGGTTCCTTCGAATCTGTTGGTGCCTGTTTCGATGTCGAGTTCAGTCTCCAACTCATCCAACCGGTCTCGAATCGCAAGGGCCCGCTCGGCGTCAAAGACGTCAGGGATGATGGTGTATCCCTGTTCGGCCACTTGATCCAGGTAGGTCTCGGTTGACTTGTTGTTGTTAGATTCGTTCAAGTTCTTTCCCGTCAAATAGGGGAGTGATGCTAAAAGTGTCGGTATCTGTCTGTAACTCTTGTTCGGTCGGAGCCATGCCGTTAGCCGCAGCGGCGGCCAAGACCATGGGGAGTTTGGTGGCATCACTGGTGGTGTTCAAGAAGAGCTGCTCGTTGCCAAGGATGTGGCGAACAGAGCGGCCGATGGCTGCTTCGTCCTCAAGGGGCTGGTACCAGCTGAACCTGGGGCCACGGCTTTCAGCGATGCCATCTTGCCCCTCAGGCCAACGACCGCGGGCAATGGCCTTGATGGTCTGCACTGCTACTCCTCGGTCAGAACAGAGGGCCAGAAGTTCCTCTGTATCGGCGCGGTACTGGGGGTTTTGCATCATGGTGAAGTTGTAGGGAATCAGTACCGAATCAAAGTCGAACTCGGCCAAACTGCGGAGGTGGAACCGGGAGACCCTGGTGCCGTGACCAGTGATACCGATGAAACGAACAAGGCCTTCGTCACGCGCTTGGGCTAGGGCTTGCACCGCGCCGCCGGTTCGGTGAGCGGTTGCCCACTCGCCATCTTCGACCAAGTTGTGGAGCTGGATCAGATCGACATGGTCGACTCCCATTCGCTCCAATGACCGCTCAAGACTTGCCCGTGCTCCGGGCCCGTCTCGATCACCGGTCTTGGTAGCCAAAAAGACTTCTCCGCGGTGGGAGCTGAGCCAAGGCTCGAGTCGATCTTCGGACTGTCCGTAGTCGGCGGCAGTGTCGAAGTGATTGACCCCAGCGGCACGGACAAGTTCAATTGTTTTGTCGGAGCGTTCTTGACTCATCGCGCCCAAGGCGGCGGCTCCGAATATGACGCGGCTGCTCAGGTGCCCAGTAGATCCGAAGGCTGCGGTCTCGATCATGATTCGAAGCTACATGATCTGAGCCACAGAGTCAGGTCCTGCAGAGTCAGGTCCCGTAGAGTTAGGTAATGAGTAAGCGACGATTCTCACAACTTGATGTATTTGCCTCGATCCCCTTCTCGGGAAACCCGCTGGCTTGCGTCATAGATGCTGATGGGCTGACAACGGAGGAAATGCACCGATTCACCAAGTGGGCCAATTTGTCGGAGTCATCGTTCCTCCTGAAGCCAACGGTGCCCGAGGCCGACTACCGGGTTCGGATTTTCACCATCCCTCGGGAGCTGCCCTTCGCCGGGCATCCAACCATTGGTTCTTGTCAGGCTTGGCTAGATGCTGGCGGGCAACCCAAGACTCCTGGTCGGGTAGTGCAAGAGTGCGGTGCCGGACTGATCGAATTGAAGTTGACCGCAGGCGCGGACGCAGGTCCAAACGGCGGTGACGGTGCTGCTGGTGGTGTTGCTGGTGCTGCCGGTGGCGAGAATGGCGATCAGATTTCCTTCGCGGCACCTGCGTTGATTCGATCTGGTGAGGTCGAAGAGTCATTCATTGAGGAGATGGCGGAGGTGCTCGGTGTTGAGCGGGGTGAGGTTGTTGACGCCCAATGGGGTGACAATGGTCCAGGCTGGGTGATCTTGATGCTGGCCGATGCCGAGGCGGTGCTGGCATTGGATGCGCCGAGTGGACCTCGAACGGAACTGGATCTTGGTGTGGTTGGGTTGTACCGAAACTCAGGTGACGACACTGGCTCGGGTGATGAGAATGACTCGGGTGACAACACTGATTCGTGTGCCATGGAGATCCGAGCCTTTTTCGCCGATGGCACCGGAGGCATCTTTGAGGATCCAGTTACCGGAAGCCTCAACGCTTCGGTGGCCCAGTGGCTGCTGGGGGAGAACTCACCGGTTTCGTCGTTGCCAACCAGCTACGTGGCTAGTCAGGGCACGGCCATGGGTCGCCGTGGTCGGGTCTACATCGAGCAAGATCCCGAAGGCGTCATCTGGGTTGGCGGGGTTGCCGTTGCTTCCGTCACTGGCACTGTCGAGATTTGAGCCTGTCGAGATTTGAGCCTGTCGAGATTTGAGCTTCAGGGCTGGCCGGGAAGCCAGCCGTTCAGGTCATAGCTGGCCATGCAGTCGTTGATCAGGGTGCGGTAACGGTCGGCGTCGCCTCGTTCTTTGGCCCAGCGCAAGGCATCCAAGCGCTGTTGTTCCTGGTTTCCTGCATAGTTTCGCTCATACATTGCGTGGCGGCCAGCGAACTCGCTGTACATGCCATCCCAAATGAGTTTGAACAGCTTGATCCTTGCCTCAGCATCCATACCCGTTCCGCGGAAGTACTGATCAATGTCGGGTCGCAACTCTTGGTTCAAGAGGTCCTTGGGTCCGGACACCGTATAGATGGGGGCGCCGGCCAGGTAGGCCTCAAACAGGTCTCGGACTCGATGCCAGCAATTGGTGGCATAGAGACGACTTGCCGCGGCCGTGAGTAGACGAGGAACAACGGTCCCTCCGATGGAGGGTTCGGGGTCCAGCGCCATGGCAGTGGTCATGGCCCACATGGTCTCGCGCATGGCGATGATCTCACCAATGGCAGTCTGCACGCCGCGGAATTGGTCAGTGCCGGTGGCTTCGGCCCCCATTAGCAACATGCCTGCGGCAAAATCCAGCTTGACTGAGAGTCTTGTAGCCGACTGGAGGTTGTAGCGATTGAAGAATCCGGAATTGGCGTAGAAGCCCTTTGTCGTTTCGACGTCGCGGTAGGCGAAGACGTTTTCCCAGGGGACAAAACACTCCTTGAAGATGATGACTGAGTCATTCTCTTCGAACCGGCTGGCCAATGGTGCCTCGAAGGGGCTCCGAGCCGACGCTTCATAGGACGGTCGGCAGATCATTTTGAGACCGGGAGCATTCATGTCGACCATGAACACCAGGGCCATGTCGTCGTCTCGTCCTGCTTCCATGCGAGAAGCGACACCACTGTTCACGGCAACGAAGGTGGCATGGGTGAGAACTGAACCAGTGGCAACCATCTTGGCCCCGGTGACATAGATGCCGTTGTCGTCCTCGCGGTCAACGGTGACGTAAACGTCTCGAACGTCGGTCCGGTTCTGTGATCGATCAACCGGTGGATCGATCAGAACGTGATTGATGAACATGACCCTGGACGCTGATTTCTTGTACCAGGCAAGCGCGTTGTCGGCGTACTGGCCGTAGTAGCTGTGTCCCTCGGCCAATTGGGCCATGAAGGCTGCCTTGTAGTCGGGTGTGCGGCCCATCCATCCGAAGGTTTGGCGTTGCCATGATTCGATGGCGCCTCGACTGGCCAGAAGGTCATCAGCGCTATAGCTGGGAGCGAAGAAGCGGTGGGTCCGATGGCCGAATCGGTCGACGGTGGTGAGAGTCTCGGCCTTGGCGGGGTCATGCAGCGAGTCATACAACCCAGCAACGGAACGACCCGAGTTGATGAAGGCCGGGTGGGTGGTGATGCTCTTGATCCTCTCACCCTCGAACCAGATCTCGCGTCCGTCGTCCATACTTTCCAGAAAGGATTTACCGTTGTACATCCTGTTGCTCTCGGTCACCTCTGGTGTCGTTTCGGGCGTCGTCATCTGTGCTCCAGGTCTGTTGGCTGATTCATGCCGCTGGCAATCGTCCAGCTGGCAATCGTCCAGCTGGCAATCGTTCAGCTGGCAATCGTTCAGCTGGCAATCGTTCAGCTGGTAGTCGCTGTAATCATGTCTGGTCTGCGGTGAGTCTGCCATTGGTGTACTGGCGCATGCTGTCCTTGACGAAGTCATCGGCTTGCATCTTGAGCTGGTCGCCGACCCTAGCAAAGAGCTTTCTGGCCATTCTTCGCTCAGCGGCGAAGGCGTGTATCTCATCTGGTAAGCCCGGGTCTCGATACGACAAGGGTCGCCAGTCCTCCAACGCCTGCATGCAGGAGATGAACGCCTGCCGGTTGGGTGTGGCTGAAGCCACCGTGAGTTCGGTTGCCTTGTGGTTGCGTTCGTTGAATCTCATGTACTCCAAGCCCAACTGTTCTGAATCCCACGCCGTCTCAACCAGTTCGGTGATTGGGCCAAAACCGACATGGTCGGATCGGAAGAAGTGGACGTACTGGTCAAGTCCATTGCGGACCATCAGGTCTTTGGCGTCGGCCTCAACGCGTGATGGCGCCATGAGTACTCCCGAAGCGATTGGGCCAAAGCCAAGGGATGTGAGCTGGTTTCGAAGCTGGCGACGTTGCTCTCGCTTTGATTCGGGGACGGAGAAGATGGCCAATACCCAGCCATCGGACAAGTCGGCTGGTACTTCGGTGCTGAAGATACGTGACTCACCCTTGTCGAGGACTGCTTGAAGTTCCGTGGTGGCTGAATACCCGGCGATGCCTTCCTTGGTCGTTGCTTCCAGAAGCCCGCGTTTCTTGAGTCGGCCAACAGCCGCACGCACGGCAGGACCTTCCAGGTTCAGAGTCTCCATCAGGGCAACGAGGTCAGCGATGGCGATCCAGTTGTCCATGAAGACGAGCCAGCCACCAAAGAGAGAAATGATGGCAGACCGTGGTTGGACTTGCGACGCGGAGTTGGTGGTAGCTGGCTCTCGCTTCATGTTGTGACTGTAGTCCCAATTCGGGAATATACGCTTGATTGTACGATCGTCAAAATAATGTAGTACGGTCCAATCGTCGTCTCGTGGACCATCATGCTGCTGGCCGCTGGGTCGGCGAGAGTTCACTTTGCGGCCGGTCAGATCGCTGAGAAAAGGGGAACCGATGAAGGGGATGCGTGTTGAGTGTTTGGGTGGTGGGCCCGGAGGGTTGTTCACCGCCATCTTGCTAAAGCTGGCTGATCCAACGTGCCAGGTTCGGGTTACTGAGCGAAGCGGACCCGACTTCACCTGGGGTTTCGGCGTGGTCTTCTCCGATGAGACGCTGGCTAACTTCGCCGACGGCGATCCAGTCTCGATCGCCGCCATTGAAGCCGAGATGCGCTACTGGACCCAGATGGACACCGTGGCCAAGGGCCAAACCATCACCAGCGACGGTCATGGATTTGCCGCCTTGTCTCGTCTTCGCCTGCTCCAGATTTTGGGTAAGCGAGCCCTTGAGCTTGGAGTAGAGATTCGCTACCTCACCGAGATCGGTGATCCCAATGCGTACCGTGATGCCGACCTCGTCATTGGTTGCGACGGACTCAGCAGCTTGGTCCGGGATACGTGGGCTGATGAATTCCAACTGACTATGCCGGTATCAGATACGCGCTTTGTCTGGCTCGGAACCAAGCAGAAGTTCGACCGCTTTACCTTCCTCTTCGAGGAGACACCGCACGGAATTGTGCAAGCCCACGTCTATCCATACGACGATGAGCTCTGCACCTTTATTGTCGAGATGGATGGCGATACCTGGCGCGGCCTTGGTCTTGATGCCACCGCCGACCAGAAGTTCGCCCCGGGTGAGACCGATGATCTTGCCGTCAGCACTTGTGAAGCTCTTTTCGCCGACCATCTTGATGGCTATCCCTTGATTCCAAACGGTTCGGTTTGGCGGGCGTTTCCCGGCGTCAGCAACAAGAATTGGTCTTTCGACAATGTGGTCCTTATCGGTGACGCTGTCCACACCGCCCACTACTCCATTGGTTCGGGAACCAAACTTGCCTTGGAGGATGCGGTTGCTCTGGCCAGTGCGGTTGAGCATGAAGATGATATTGCCTCGGCGTTGGCTCGCTATGAGGCGGAGCGGCGTCCGGGAGCCGACTCATTGCAGCGTTCGGCTGTAACCAGTCAGCGATGGTTCGAGGATGTTGGTTTGCGTTGGGGCCTATCCGCACACCAGTTCAACTTCTCCATGATGACTCGCTCGCTACGAGTCACCTATGACAACCTGGCAATGCGCGATCAAGGCTTCATTGACGCGGTTCTTGCTGATTGGTGGGAGCACCAGCCCGAGTCAACTCGTCCCGCTGATGCGAAGACTCCGCCCATGTTCCACCCCTATGAAATTGGTGGCCTCCGGCTACCCAATCGAGTGGTCGTCTCCGCCATGTCGCAATACTGCGCCACCGAAGGCATGCCCGATCGTTGGCACGAAGTCCATCTTGGAAGTAGGGCGGTTGGTGGAGCCGGACTGGTCATGACGGAAATGGCGGCCATCAGTCGAGATGCTCGAATCACGCCGGGTTGTGCGGGAATTTGGAATGACGAGCAGGCCGCCGCCTGGAAGGGCATCGTCGATTTTGTTCATGGTGAGACCCAGTCCAAGATTGGGCTCCAGCTTGGCCATGCTGGCCGGAAAGGTTCAACCAAGGTTGCTTGGGAAGGCATGGACGAACCGCTTGATGACGAACCACTTGTTGATGGACCAGGCAGCGATGGACCAGGCAGCGATGGGCCGGGCAGCGATGGAGCTACCAAGAATTGGCCCTTGATCTCAGCTTCCCCCATTCCCTATGCCGAGGGAAGTCAGACTCCACAAGAGATGACGGTGGAACAGATGGATCAGGTTGTTGGCGACTATGTGGCCGCCACCGAACGAGCCGTCGTTGCTGGCTTTGACCTGGTCGAAGTCCATGCCGCCCATGGCTACTTACTTGCTTGCTTCTTAAGCCCGATAACAAATAAACGAACTGATGATTTTGGAGGCTCAATGGAGAACCGACTCCGGTTCCCCATTCGGGTCATTGAGGCCGTTCGCAAGGCCTGGCCGTCGAATCGTCCGGTGTTTGTGCGCATCTCGGCCTCTGACTGGATCGAAGGTGGAAACGATGAGAAGGATGCACTAGAAATCGCCCGTGGCTTGCACAAGGCTGGAGCCGACCTGATCGACGTTTCCACTGGTCAGACCGATCCAGCCAGCGATCCCGAGTACGGCCGCCTCTATCAAGTTCCGTTCGCCGAACGTATCCGTTTGGAAGCTGGGATCCCGACCATGACCGTTGGTGGTGTCGCCAGTGTTGATGACGTGAACACCATCCTGGTTGCCGGTCGAGCCGACCTCTGCGCCTTGGCCCGCCCCCACCTCATCGACCCCTATTGGACGATGAACGCGGCGTTGGACCAAGGCTATGAAGGTCTTGAGTGGCCGCGTCAATACCTGACGGGGAAGAGTGCTCGGCGTCGTGAGCAAGAGCCGACCTTTACCAAGTCTGACTTGCATTAACAGCAAGATCAAGCAGCAAGATCGAGCAGCAGGACCAAGCACAAATCAAGCACAGACCAAGCACGAACCGAGGAGAATCATTCGCATGAGCGATAGCAATGCATGGCCAACCGACCGTCAACGAGAGCTGGTGGCAATGGTGGCCAAGTTGGGCCCCAAGTTCAAGGAACGGGCGATCCAAACAGACATTGATGCGGCCTTCCCAACCGGCAACTTTGCTGACCTTCGCCAGATCGGATTCCTCGCCCTGTGTATCCCCGAGGACCAGGGTGGACTTGGAGCAGACTTTGCCACCTATGCCTTGGTTGCCGAGGAGATCGGTCGTCACTGTGGTTCGACTGCCCTCACGTTCAATATGCACACCGCCACCATGTTGCTGACTGGCCCTATCGCTGATGTCTTGGACTTCACCCCTGAGGAGAGAGCGCTGCACAACGAACGCCGAAATGCCATGTATAAGGGTGTGGTCGACAACGGCGATATTCATGCCCAGCCCTTCTCCGAAGGAATCTCCACCGGAGCAACAACTGGTATCGCCACCACCGCAACTCCGGTCGATGGTGGCTTCTTGGTCAACGGCAAGAAAATCTTCGCTTCTCTGGCCGGATCAGCCAATCGTCACAACGTCATCTGTGTGGTGCCTGGGGACCCGACGGTGCGCTTCTTGTCTCTTGACGCTGAGGCGGAGGGTGTCACCATTGACGGCGACTGGAACCCACTTGGCATGCGGGGCACCGTCTCCATGGACCTGATTTTCAAGAATGTCTTTGTTCCAGCGGAGAATGAGCTGCTTCCCCCTGGAGGCTTTGATAAGGCAGCCGAGCACTTCCCGTACTTCTACATGACGCTGTCCTTTGCTTATGTGGGATTGATGCGAGGGATTCTGGACTTCACTGAGTCGTACCTTCGAGGTGATGCAGGACCAAGTGCACGACGAGATGTTGCGGCCAAGCAAGCAGGTTGGGCCAAGATGCAGATCCAGTACGAACACGCCAGGACCTTGCTCCACTCGGTGATCCGAGAGGCGGGCATCGATCCGGATCCGGAGAAGTTACGTCGAGCATGGATCTCGGTGTTGACTTCGATGGACAACGCCCCGGAGGTGGCCTCCATGGCCATCCGCGTTTGCGGAGGTCGTTCGCTGCTGAAGAAGTATCCGTTGGAACGGATGTATCGCGATGCCCGATGTGGCGCCACCATGCTTCCATGGGGAGTTGAGGTCCTGCTAGGCCGGCTCGCTCGTTACGGGATCTACGATGATGAACAAACGAAGTACCACGCAGGTGCATGAGTGACGATGAGGACCGAACGATGACGCGTGTTGAGTGGAATTGGATCGAACGGTTCGTCCAGCAGTTTGAGTTGTGTGCGGTGACTGCTGAGGACACTGTTGTTTTGTTGTCCGAGACGGCTAGTCGCCCAGAGCTGGTTGAGACAGCCCGCCTGGCCTTGGGGTCCATGGGTCATCATGTGGCCCACTTCGTGATGGACACACCACCTAACCGGGGTCCGGTTCCAATCCGATCAACGGGGGCGTCACAGGCATTGGCCGGTCACCCGGCCGCAGTTGCTGGCTTAGCAGCAGCGACCTTTGTTGCTGACTGCACCGTTGAGGGCCTGGTCCACGCCCTTGAACTTGGTGACATCCTGAGCGACGGCTGCCGGGTCCTAATGATCTCCAACGAGCATCCGGAGAACTATGAGCGCCTTGGGCACGATCCCGAGCTTCGTGGACAAGTTGAGCGAGCGGCCGACATGATGCGCTCGACCAAGGTCATGCGCGCCACCTCACCAGCGGGAACCGATCTGACTGTTGACCTGACCGATTCCTTTGTCGCTGCCTCCTGGGGAGCAACTACCGAGCCCGGCGATATTGCCCACTGGCCCGGAGGCCTAGTCCTGGCCTTCCCCAAAGCTGGAACCGTGAATGGGACGGTGGTGATGGCGCCCGGCGACATGAACCTGACGTTCAAGGAATATGTGCGTTCCGAAATCGTGCTTACCATCGAGAATGATCACATCACCTCAATCACTGGTGGCAATCGATTTTCGGGTGGTGGAGGAAATGGCGCCAATTTTGATGCTGAGCTGTTTGCTTCCTACCTTGAGTCCTTCGGTGAGCAAGACGCGTATGCCACGAGCCATGTCGGGTTCGGCATGAACGCCGGAGCGCGTTGGGATGTCTTGGCGATGTGGGACAAGAGCCAGATCAATGGGACCGAGTTGCGAGCCTTCAGTGGGAACTTCTTGTACTCAACCGGTGCCAATGAGGTTGCCAACCGATTCTGTCGAGGACACTTCGACCTGCCAATGCGCAACCACACCGTCGAGCTTGATGGCGTATCTGTTGTGGTTGATGGCGTGCTCCAGAGCGAGCTGTTCGAGAAGTAACAGCCGGACGAGTAGCGACTGCTCGATAGCGATGATTTCTGGAGGGGCGACTTAAGGACGCCCCATCCATCGCCGACACTGTTGAGTAGTGCAACCAGTCGTAGTCAATGAGGGGCCCCCTCCGTGGATGCGATGGTTAGCGATTCCGGCGGCCATATTGGTCCTTGTTCTGGCATCCCTAGCCATCGACACAGAATCAAGACAAGGGTTCATTGATCGCGTCAAGATTGAACAGGCCCAGCAAGAACGATTTGAGGACCAGGACGCCACCCGACTTTTCTTTGAGACTGCTGAGGGTGATGTTGTTGAATTCAGTCTGAACGATGGAGAAGTTCTTGGTCGGGGTTCTGATGGTGACATCAAGACCCTTGTGTTTGAGCCGGACCCGGACGGGAACGTCGCTGGCATGGTGGTCAATGACGATGGAACCTTCACCCCATTCGCCCCCGGGGATGATGTCTCCGGCGAAACTATTCTTGTCCCAACAGCTGATGGGGGATTCTCCTTGATTCAGCCTGACGGGTCGGTCACACAGATTCAGGTTGGCGAGAATGGCATCCAAGCTGTTGACCGAAACGGCAATGATTTGGACCTCGACCGGGATTCTGATGGTCGAATTGATCTTGGTGATGGGCTGAGCGCCCGAGACACCGATATCGAATTCGTCGAGGGAGATCAGGGTGGCGACCAACAGGCACTTCCCGAGGACTCCGATCGAGGTTCGAACGGGTCCGGCTGGATCCCGAGTGGTCGTAATCTGATCATCATCCTGATTGCCTTGCTGGCAATAGCGGGAACCGTTTGGTGGTTCGTCGCCATGAAGCCAAAGTTCCAGCTCCGTGAAGGGCCGGTTCTGGCCCCTGTCGAAGTTGCCGGTCATCGACCGGCAACAACGTGGGAAGCGTTTGAGGCGTATCTAGCTGAGCTGCTTGCCAACCCTGATCCGACCCAGGCCATCCGACAGGTCTATGCCTATGCCGAGCAAGGTATGGGTCAGCTGATTCCCCGTCATTCAGAACAGACTCCGTTCGAATGGTGTGACGCAGTCGCAGCGACTGAGCCTGAGCTGGCCTCAATCTTGCGAACTCTGACCAATCGCTATAGCGCGATTCGCTTTGGTGACCGGGCTGCAACCAGCGAGCAACGGGATAAAGCGGTAGCAGAACTGCGCAACCTGGTTCAGCGGGCATTCCAGTGAGCAACCGTCCAGTGAGTAGGCCGTCCTCATGAGCACTCTCGCGGAACTCTTTCCCCTCTTTGCCTTCCTCGCCGTCAGCGTGGTGCTGGTGTACGCGCTTGCCACGCGTAACAAGCTGGCCCTGGGTTCACAATCAGCAGGGCCAATTGTTGCCATTGTTCAGGATGTTCATGGCCTGAAGTCACAAGCGTGGGATGTCACCTCAATCGCCGCGAACCTCAAGGGCAACCCCGACCACACGCTGATGATGGTGCGGGGCTATTGCCACTCGGTCGGGCTTGATTCGTCGCAGACCTTGGGCACATCAGAGCATGCGGTCGAAGCCTTGGTTGAGCGTCTGGAGAGGAAGCTTGAACTTGAGCCCCTCACGGTTGGCCAATAATTTCCGATAGATCACACAGGTCTTTACTAGCAAAGCTCAATCACAAGATGGACGGCGCACCTTGATAGACAACGACACGACGAGCAATCAAGCAGTCAGCAGTACCGCTGCCAGCAGTACCGCGACCAGCGCCCCTTCGATTGCTGATGTTCAAACTGCGAGCGAACGCCTGGTCAACCAGATGGAACGGGCCATTGTCGGCAAACGTCAGACGATGGAACTCATCGTCACTGCGTTGCTGGCTGACGGCCACGTGCTCTTGGAAGATGTTCCTGGAGTGGCCAAGACGGCAACGGCTCGGGCCTTGGCGGAAGCATCAGGTTTGGGATTCTCTCGAATCCAGTTCACTCCTGACCTGATTCCCGCCGACATCACCGGGGCTGCGGTGTTCACCGGCGGCAACACCCAAGGTGGGGTCGAGTTCAAGCCAGGCCCCATTTTCGCCAACCTTGTCCTTGGCGATGAGATCAACCGGGCTCCACCAAAGACCCAGTCGGCCCTGTTAGAGGCCATGGAAGAACGACAGGTCACAGTGGATGGTGAGACGCGCCCATTGCCGAAGCCGTTCATGGTAATTGGAACCCAAAACCCGATTGAATCTGAAGGCACCTATCCGTTGCCCGAAGCCCAGATGGATCGTTTCCTGGTTCGGACCGGGATTGGCTATCCGTCCACCGAGGATGAAGTGTTCCTGATCCTGAAGCGGGCAGAACGTCAAACCGAGCGCTTAGCTCTGGATCAGGTTCTCACTTCTGAGCAGGTTGTTCAACTCCAGAAGCTGGTGGAGATGGTCCATGTCAGTGAGCCGGTAGCCCGCTATATCGTCGCGCTGGTTGAAGCTACTCGTGCTAGTACTCGCACGATTGCCGGAGCAAGTCCCCGTGGCTCGCTCGGGTTGCTGAAGGCCACCCGAGCGAGGGCTGCGATGGCTGGTCGGACATTTGTGTTGCCAGACGATGTCAAGGCCTTAGCCATCCCCGTCCTTGCCCATCGCATCCTCCTCTTGCCTGACCAGTGGGTCCGTGGAGTGAAACCAGAACAGGTGATTGCCGAAGTCCTGCAGCAAGTCCCTGCTCCGGTCGCCACTGATGCTTCTGATGACGTATCTGCCGGCAACCACGCTCAGGTAGCACAGCCAGCACAGGTAGCACAGCCAGCACAGCCAGCACAGGTAGCACAGCCAGCACAGGTGCCACAGGCACAGTCGGCACAGCCATCACAGCCAGTTGCGGCTCCATCGTGGGCATCGACACAGGTTCAGCCGATTCCACCCTCGCCGTCTCCCTCACAGCCGCCCTCACAGCCGCCCTCACCCTTACAAACGGGGGCATGAGCCAGCATCTGACCAGCCGATTTTGGCTATGCGCTGTCCTGGGATGGGGCAGCGTTCTGCTTGCGGTGCTCGTCAAGGAGGTTGAGCCGCTGGCCTTGGGATTGCCCTTTATCTGGGCCCTTGTCTTTAGCTTCGTTGATGGTTGGTGGCCTCACGCGTCGATAGACGAGATCACTCTGTCCAGCATTCGAATTGTCGAAGGAGACAAGCTCATGTTGAGCATGGTGCTGTCGTCGTCTCGGCCGGTGCCATGGTTTGAGGTCGAGGTGCAAGTTCCTGCTCTACTCACTCCAGTCGGAACGCTACGTACGGTTGGCAGCCTTCCCGCGAACACGGTTCGACCAGTGAACATCGAACTTGTGGCCAACCGCTGGGGTGTTACTGGGCCCCAGTGGATCACCATTGTTGGACGGGACCGACTCGGCATGACCGAACGCGTCCAGCATGTCGCAGTTGCCAATCGAGTGCGAGTCCACCCGCCAACGGAACGTCTCACCAGCCTGATCCCGCTGGAAAAAACTCGGCAGGTTACCGGTGACCACCGGAGCACAAGGCGAGGCGGCGGAACTGAACTTGCTGAAGTTCGCCCCTACCGGTCAGGCGACCCGGTTCGTATGATTCACAGCCGTCTTTCCGCCCGTCGCGGAACACCAATGGTGTTGGAACGGCACCCAGACCAGTCCGCCGACATTGTTATCTTTGTTGATTCTGTTCAGGACATTGGTGCTGGCTTAGAGACCTCGCTCCGATGGACAGTCACCGCCGCCATTGCCTTGACCCAACGACACCTTCGCTCGATGGATCGGGTTGGTGTGCTTGACCGTGGTGCAGGAGTCAGATGGCTTCCGCCAGAACTCGGCCGACGGGCTCTCCACAATATTGTCGACGCCCTCCTCTCGACCGTTGTTCTTCAGGGCCGGGCTGGCGATCAGCAGACGGTTCCGGTAGCCAGGATTCCTCGGGGAGCGACGGTGTTTTGTGTTTCTCCCCTGATCTCGACCGTTGTGCGACAAGATCTTGTCGTCCTGCGGCGACGTGGTCACGAAGTGATTGTTATCCAGCCTGAGATGCGAGTATCGGGAGCTCAAGGACCAGGTGCCGCGGGGTCGGGGATATCGGCGCCCTCGGGGTTAGGTCAAACGGGACAGGACCGGAGTGGCTCTATGTTGGCCGAACGGGTGTTTCGCGTTGGCAACGAAGTGACTCGTCGCAGTTTGACCGAGCAAGGCATCGTTGTGATTCCGTGGAATCCCAATGAGCCGCTTGAACCGACTCTGCAGCGAATGGGTCAGCATCTTGGCCGATTCCGGAGCAAGGTATGAGTCCAAAAGCTACCCCGAGCTTGGCGGAGCGTGAGCGGAAAGATCGACAGAAGGCGGCGAGTCGTCGACTGCTGTTTGCCCCCGAAGTCATAGTTGCGTCCCTCGTCTTGCTCTTCTGGACCATCGTGCTCATTCCAGTCTCTGGAATCGTGGCCACGCTCATCTTCTGGGGAGGCCTCTTTGGCCTTGGCGAGCTCTTCCTTTACGGGGCTATCAAGAATGGGAGCCATGGCCTTCTGACAACTACAGCTCTCTACACCCTGGTGGTTTCAAGCCTTGCCGCAACCCGTCTCGATTGGTTCATGCCAATGAGCCTGATCCTGGCCGGATCCTCGGCCCTGTTCGTCTCTGACCTCGGTCGGCTCAGCTTCGCTCGAAGACGAGAAGCGGTACTGCCTATGAGCCTGGTGGTCTCAACCCTCATGATGACCGCGGCGATCACTGTTGTGTCGCTGCTGTCTTTCGGCCTTGTTCTTGGATTGGCTGATGAATCAGGTGATCGAAGCTGGCTATGGGTGCCAGCCATCGCTGCAGTTCTCGTCATCCTGACAGCTGGCGCGACCTTCATCCTCAGCCGGAGTTCAGCTCGCTCAGTGGCTGGTCGCTGGAAGCCAGGCGACACCATGCTGCCTCCACCGACTACTGACTAGGTGACAAGCGAAGCGACCAAAGCAAGACTTGGCAAAGCTCGGGCAACAATGGGGCTCGGCTTCCAGATATCGAACGAATCGGCTAGATTCTGATCAGGGTCTGGTAGCGGCGAATTTGGCGAGAAGGAGGGGGCAGAACGAATGAACGGGGCATTTCGCCTGCAACCAGCAGCAGGTCGACTGGATCGCGCCGTTCACCGCCCTCGATTGGTGAAGTTGTTGCAGGCTAGATTCGATCGACGCTTGACCATGGTCGTTGCTCCGGCCGGGTCAGGCAAGAGCACTGCTTTGGCCCTCGCCATTGAATCGAATCGGATTGAGCCTGTCGGAAGCGACCACTGGCTTGGGGCCCAAGCTACCGACAATGACTGTTCCCAGCTTCTTGATGGACTTTGCCAAGCGATAGGAGTCATGGATGTTCCTGGAACAGAATCGACAATGGGAGTGCTTCTCGAAGAGGTATGGAGCAAAGCTCCACGCGACATCGCCATCATTGTCGATGATGTACATCTGATCACCAGCGCGGAGTCTCTTGGCTTGCTCAAGGATCTGATATCTGATCTTCCGACAAATGGCCATCTCGTTCTGCTTGGCCGGACAACGCCAGCTCTGGCCACAGCACGGCTGCAGGCCCATGGCGAGCTGCTTTCGCTCACCGCTGAAGATCTTGCTTTGGATGATTCCGAGGTTGATGATCTGCTGCGGTCTCGAGCAGAGGGATCAATTGACCCTGAGGATCTACCTCGCCACGCGGCCTTGGCTGACCTGCGGTTGGTCGTCGGTTCGGGGGCCGAGGTCGACTTCTTGGAAGAGGAGGTTCTGAGCGCGCTTGAGCCGGAACGTCGACGTGGGTTGGCTCGCGTCTCGGTGTTGGCGGAATTCGATGACGCAATGGCCCTTGAGTTGTCGGAGGGCTCCTTCACCGCCGAAGCGCTTGTTCGCGACCTGCCTCTGGTTGAGGACACTGGCAACGGCTCCTTCCGTCTTCACTCCCTACTGCGATCAGCAATCCAGGAGGGGGTGTCGCATGAGGAACGGGTTGAGGTGGCCCGAATTGCAGCCAGGGTCGAGAGGGAGCGGGACAATCTTTCCTCCTCTCTCGAACTCCTCCTGCAAGCTGGTGACAATGAGCAGGCAGTCGATCTCGCTCGCTACCTGCTGGCCATGCCTGCGCTGCGACGCAACTATTCGGAGTTGCTCCTGGTTCGCAACACCTTGCTCAGCCATCATTCTGGCTCGGCGGCGGCCAAGCTCGTGGAGGTTGAGTATGAATCTGCTCAGATCGAGCAGCAAGCCAAGCCAGGCGAAGCGACCGAGCAGCTCCATCGGATTGCCAAGCAGGCTCGGGTTGAGGGTGATGACATCGTCGAGGCAGTGGCGTTCTTCCAAATCCTCAAGTTGCATGACTCCGAACTCCAAGACGTTCCCCCAAGTGTGACCTCCCGGCTGGGTGAACTGGGTGAGCGACAGTCCATTGCTCGCGACCTGATGCGACATGCTGGCAGCTCTCTGGCCATCCGCAAGGGCGACCTGGAAGAAGCAAAATGGTGGCTGGATAGGTGGGAGCCTCTGGACCCCTCGCTGGAGTTGATTTACCGAGCAACACGACTCTGCGATCTTGGTCGCCCCGAAGAGGTCGGAGCCGCACTTACGCCGACTGACCTTGGGGACCTACCCGATGGTGCCGAAGTGCTCATCGCGTTCGCCATGTGGTTGCGTGGTGAGGTGTCTCCCGAGATCGGCTTGGCCATCGTGGCCGACATTGTTTCGGAAACCTTGCCCCGACGTGTGGTCGAGAACAGTGTCTCGCTGCTTGGGGTTGGGATCTTCATTGCTCTTGCTGCGGGGGACCATGATTCGGCCAGCCGGTACTTGCGGCGGGGCGAAACCCTCTGCCTGCCAAATGGTTCGGCACGGGCCCGTCAGTTCGTGGCCATTGGGAAGGCCGCGGAAACAGCTGTCTATGAGAGTGACGATGCCGCAGGTATCGAGCTGATGGAGAACTTTGAACGAGTGCCGCTGGGAAATTGGCCCGCTCGCTATCACCTCATGTGTTTGGCATTCATCTATGTTGTCAACCCTGAATCGCGAGATGTTCTTGATCGTTGTGAGTTTGGCCGCTCACTTGTTGTCTCTGTCCGTGCCGGGCGTGCCTTGCTAGCTCTGAGAGAGGCGGGATTAGCGACCGAAGCCGCAGCTTTACCTTGGACGGAGCCAGATCTACTGCGAGTTCAAGTACTCCCGCATCACTTGTGCGAGCTCGCTCTGGCTGCCAGCCTGGTTGGGGAGTCCGACGCGGCGCTCCTGCTGGACCAGATGCCCAACCTGCCTCACCTCTTGTCTCGCGTCGTAGCGGAGTCTTCTGATACTGGCGCATCAGCGTCGGTTCGAGATGAAGCGGGGCGACGACTCAAACGCTTCCCGCCACTACCGACTTCGGAGATCCGGGTCGTCGTGCTGGGAGAGATCCAGATATGGCGAGACGGGAGCCTGGTTGATGACGAGGATTGGGTTCGCCGCCGCCGAGTGCGGGAGTTACTTGCCTATCTGGTTGCGAATGGTCCAGTCCAGCGGTCCTCGATTGCGGCAGCCCTGTGGCCTGAACTGCCCGAGGCGAAAGCTGCCAGCAATCTCCGAGTCAACCTCAGCTATCTACAGCGAGTACTTGAGCCAGCCAGGCCACCTGGCAGCGCCCCTTTCCATGTCCAGATCGATGGTGATCGTGTCCTTCTTCACCCGGAGACCAAGATCGACGTCAAGGAATTTGAGAGGACTATGACGGAGGCACTTGGTCATGACCGTGGCGGTGCTCCTGGCCCCGCACTGGATCTGTACCGTGCTTGCCTCGAACTCTACGGAGGATCCTTCTTGGCTGGTTTTGATGAGGAATGGTGCGAAGACAATCAGGTACGCCTCGACTCGCTTGCCCTCGGCGCGTTCTGCCGAGTTGGTGAGCTGAGCGCAGCAAAAGGGGAACCGGAGCAGGGTCTTTGTTGGGCGACAGATGCCCTCCAAGTCAGTGAGTTGTCCGAACGGGCAGGCCGTCTTTTTGCTAATTGTCTGCTGGCGACTCAGGACCGTCCAGCGGCTCATCAATCGTTGCTCACATTGATCAGGCGACTGGACGAAGCTGGCTTGAAACCCGAGCCTGAAACCGTCCACCTGCTGGAGCGGTTGCGGGGCTGAACTAGATGGTGTCTAGCTCGTCGAGCATTGCTCGGTCTCTAGTGCAGGGCAACGCGCAGCAACTCCAGGTCTGGTGAGCAGTCGCGAACACCAAACGGCAGATCGGCTGGGATAACCATGCTGTCGCCTGGGGCTAGCGCGTGCTCGCCCTGACAGCTAAGCAGCGCCGATCCTGCCAGTACATAGAACAGCAAGAACTCATCATCGTGGGTACTAGTTGGTAGGGCGAGTGCAGCTTCTGCCGAATCTTCTAGTAGTCGAAGGACACCTACATCGGCCAGGCCTTCGGTAGCTTGACCGATCCCGGTGTCTCGGTATTGGAAACCGGTCTTTCCTGGCTGGGTGAATGGAAGCCAGCTGGCACCGGATGCGATGTGGTGAACGAATCGTTGACCGCCAAAGTCGCGGTCTGGCCGGAATTGCTTCGTTGGAAGCTGGATCTGTAGGTCACCGAAGGTTTCGTGTTCGGCCGGGGTACCAATCTCGACTACTTCGAGGCCCGGTGAGCTTTCCAAGACTTGATGCCGGATCTCTGGTGGTTGCAAAAAGCAGTCACCAGCTTCGATGAGGAGTGGCTCCCCTTGGTCCTCATATGCGACCCGTACCCAGCCTTTGACACAGAAGATCATCTGGAACCGGATCTTGTGGAAATGCGGATAGTCGCCAACGATCCCTCCGGTCTGGATCCGGATGTTGGAGGCGATGTAGCGTCCGCCGAGTCGGCTGGGGATGAGGTCGCGATACTGCATTCCTGCCCGGCCGGTAATCCAATTGGCGTCGCCGCGGCGACTGAGTGCAAACTCTTCAACGAGATCAGGGATGAGTAAGGGAGGGTCAGCGTCGATGAAGGTGACCCGGGTGCCGTTGGGAGCAACCAGGTCATTTCGCAACTGTGAACGCTCAGTGACCAGCCGGATGGTTTGAGGTGCTGCAGTCTCGGGCGTCGCGTCGGCCCCGGTTGCATCAAGGCAGAGCTCAATTCCGTGCCCGAGGATGATCGCCAGGGTTGGATCGTCGGCCGGAGTGATCATGCGGACTTGGAAGTCGAGCTCGTTGACGAAGAACTCCAGGTTTGGGTCAAGCTCTTGGCAGGGAAGAACGATCTGAGCTTGCATCGGTGTTCCCCTCAACGACACGGCCGATTCCGAGATCTGGTTGCTGCTCATCGGCAGATCGGGAATCGTTGGCTGACTTGTGCGGCGGGGACGATGGCGTCAATGGCATCGAGTCCTTCACCCGCCCACACCACCCGGATCGACATGTCGTTCTCCTCGACTGCCTGGCTATGGCGCTTGGCAAGGGCCTTGCTGTTTTTCCGAAGCTCGTTCTCTTTGCCAGTCCAATGGTCGGTCAGCTCGGTTCGAATGGACCGACCACTGAACTCCGCTGGCCATTCGGGTCCGCGGATGAGGTCATACACAATGCCTCGCACTGTTTCGTCTCCTGTTGCCTCAACTAGGCGCTGCTTGGCTTCGGGGCTATCCAACGATTCCTCGGTGGCGTAGTAGGCAGTTCCGAGGGCAACTCCAGACGCTCCAAGAGCGCAAGCCGCATCGAATTCCTGACGTCCGTTGATTCCACCAGCGGCAACGAGGGGGATGTCGGGCAAGGCCGCGTGCAAGGCGGGGAGCAGTCCAAATAGTGAGCGTCCTGAGCGGCCATGGCCACCGGCTTCGTCTCCTTGGGCCACGATAATGTCTGCACCGGCCTCGGCTACCGCTTGGCCCTCGCCCACGGTGGTGACCTGACAGATGACGGTCACTCCAGCATCACGGATTGAACGGATGTAAGGGGTTGCATCGCCGAATGACAACCAGACGGCGACGGGTTTGTGACCCAGAACGGCATCAACCGTTGCCTGGTTGATGGTCCAGCTAATGAGGCCGATACCGACCTCCGTTCCGTTGGTAAGTTCCATCTGTGTCGCCAAGGCCTCAAGGTCTCCGTAGCCAGCGCCAACAATGCCAAGACCTCCGCTATTGGTTACATCTGCGGCCAGCTCACCACCAGCAATTCCAGCCATAGGGGCCAAGAGGACGGGCCGGTCGATGTTCAGCAGATGGCACAGTCTGGATGGCCCGGTCTGCTCGGAGTCTCCGGTCAGGTTCATTGACTAACCTTAGTCAGCACTGGGGGAGGATTCGGAATCGTCCTTTTCGATGGGCTGGTTGTTGCCTTGGATTCGGGCGTAGACCGCAGCGCCGCCTGCCGCGATTGTTGCTGCGGGGATGCCCCAACGAAGTGTTCCACTAACCCAGCTGGTGGCCGTTGAGGATGTCTGGTCTGCCAATGAGTCTTCATCCAACTCGGACTCGAGTTCGGCTGAGGGGACTGATGTTGAAGCTTGTGAATGCGAGGACGGGCTAGGACTTGTGGTGTTGGGTCCGGTGGCTGGAGTCTCGGTAGACGGTGCAGAATCTGTGGCGTCGATAGTGGTTGATGAGGATTGGAGAGATTCAGTCGTCGATGTTTCGGATTGTGGTTCCGTTGTCGTCCCGTGGTTGTCAGAGTCTGGGTTGTCCGAAGCCGGTGGCGGTTCAACCCCGTTCACCATGGCCAGAACCAGTTCGGGCAACCGGCCCGTCACAAAGGCATAGCCTCGGTCTCCAGGGCAGCTGGTTTGGGACATGTCGCGATGTCCAGCAATGGTTGGGGTGGTGATCTCCGTTCCCTGTGGCCACTTATTGGAGCCCCTTGAGGTGAAGGAGACGGTTGCTCCCGGTTGGATGTCGATATTGCGCTGGACAGCTAACCAGGCCAGAAGTTCAACCATGGAGTCGGTGGCTGCCTGGGTCGGGTCAGTTTCGCTTAGGTTGCCGATGAAACAGCAGAGCTGGGAGAACCCTTGGTTGCCTCCGGTTGCTGAGCCCCGCACCGGTCCGGCGATGCTCCCGGTTCGGCCTTCCCAGATTGTCCCAAACTGGTCGACGAGGAAATTGTAGGCAATGTCGGCCCAGCCTTTCTCGTCTCCGGAGTGGAACCAGTACATGCTGCGAAGGAGGCCGGGCACGTCCTCGGCCGAATAGTTGTTGTCGGGTTGGGCGGTGTGGTGGACGAGCAAGAAGCGAGGATCCTCGGGCTCTATTGGACCGGTGGGACCATTCCCCTGATCCCAGTCGGACCGAGGGCGGATGGCAGGTTGCTGACGGAGGAGTGCGGCCTGGCCCGGTGGAGGCATGGCCCAGGAGACCGACCCGGGTACGGAAACAACCGCACCAACGGTGGCGCCGAAACCGGCGGCCTGGCTAAGAAAGCTTCGCCGGTCCATCTCAAGCCTTGAGGGTCTGTTCGTCTTCGTCATGTCACAAAGAGTCTCGCGTAGTTGCGTGCTGTGGTGGTGGCGCAGGCGTGCAGGTTCGTTTGGTTCTAGGCAGGCAGCAGGTGACGAAGAGATTGCAGTTACGGCCTGGTTCACGGCAATGCTCTAGTGTCGCTCGTGTTGGTCCGCAGGAGGGGAAGGCACGGGTGTGGTAGCTGGACTATCCAATGCTGCACTTGTGCTTATGGCCGACAGACAGAAACGAAACGTACAGAAGCAAGACGGTCAGAAGCAGACAGGTGTAGTGGAGGAGCCCGAGGGTGCAAACCGACAGTGAAGTGATGACCTTCTTGCGTCGAGCAAGCCCAGCAATCCTGTCCTTCGTAGTAGTAACGGTGATCTATCTGAAGGTGGTGTCCAGCGCTTGGAGCTATGGCCGAATCATGGCGACCACGCTCGGACTGTTCCTGTTGCCCATAGTCGGGTTGATCGGTCGTGTGCTTTGGAAGTGGGCGAATCGCAGGGCCCAGCACACATCCCCTCAGGCGAGCAGAACCCGCAGCACTACCCAGTTCGAGTGGGAAACCACGGTCGACGACTTCAAGTAGCCGAGGAGTCCAAGTAGACGGAGTCTCGGAGTCGGAGTTACGGAGCCGGAGCCCTAGTAGCGAGTCGCGGTCGGTCTCCAGCAAAGTGACCAATCGTGGCTATGGCCCAACTTCGAAGTTCAGGCGGGTCCCGATCTCATTGCTCAAGTAGGTGAAGTGGGCGTCACAGTCGAGAACGACATTCTTGAGGTGGCCGAAGAGTTCAAGACTGATCAGGCCGATGATCTCCGCCCAGGCACCAAGACCCCTGACGACATCAGTTTCAGCGGCTGGCCCGCCGATCTCGGCCAGAATGTTGCTTAGGCCTGGGGCCAGAATTGAGGTATTGCTCTCGGTCACAAGTTCTGTGGCTCCGGACCGTCCGGACTCGTCGATGAGAAGCTGAATCAGAGGCCGGGTTGAGCGAGTGGCAGCGGCAATGGTGTCTTCAGGTGCGGCGTAGCCCACGATCGGGGTGCCATAAATCAGGGCCCACTGTTGAGGATTGTCCAGTGCCCAATCTCGGATGCTGGTGCTGATGGCTTGCCATCTGGCACGATGGTCACCCCGTTTGCTGACTCCACCATCAGCTACCTCAACCCGGTCGGCCAGGTCGTTGTAGGCCTTGATGATGAGCGCCGTGAGAAGCTCGTCTCGGCTGGCGAAGTAGCGATAGATGGCCGAGGAGGCCATGCCCAGGTCGCGGGTGATGGCTCGCAAGGACAGGTCGGCCGAGCCGTGCTCGACCAGGTGGCGCTGGGCGGAAGCCAGGATCTCGGCTGTGAGTTCCTGCCGGTTTCGTTCCCGAATCCCGACCGCCTTCGTCGTTCCAGCTGTCGCGCTTGTGGCTGCTGTGCTTTCAGAAGGAGTCATGCTCATAGCCGGAGTATTGACTGAATTCGGGCTGGAAGCAAGAGAAGCGAGAGCATTTATCTAAAAACAGAGCAGTGCTCTTGACTTTGACAGAGATCAATGTCATTGTCTTAAACAAGAGCGGTGCTCACGTTTGTGATCATCGGACAGGAAGCGTTGAGAGAAGAGGATTGTTATGACAGACAGCAAGCGAACAAGTGAGTCCCCCAAGTATCAGTGGGAAGGTGAGTCCTCGGCGTCGGAACTCAATGTGGTGGTTGGGGCCGGGGCGATCGGCTCAACTGTTGCCACTCTTCTTTCTGATGCTGGTCACCGCGTGAAGGTCATTAGCCGATCGGGGAGCGGGCCCCGTGCAGGTGGCATCCAGCTCGTCAAAATGGATGCCGCAAACTCCGCTGAACTCGTTCGGGAAAGTGAAGGAGCAACGGCGATCTACAACTGCGCCAATCCCCAATACCACCAGTGGGCAACGGCTTGGCCGCCGCTGGCAGCATCTCTGTTGGCGGCGGCGCAAGAGACCGGGGCTGTCCTGTCGACCATGAGCAATCTCTACGGCTACGCCGACCCATCCGGTCCCCTGACAGAGGATCTCCCGCTTCTTCCGAGCTCGAAGAAGGGCCAGATCCGGGTTGACATGTGGAACGAGGCCAAGGCTGCCCACGATGCTGGGAAGGTTCGCATCACCGAAGCCCGAGCATCGGACTACATCGGTTCGCAGATCACCGAGAATGGGCAATTCGCCGACCGGCTCATGCCCAAGCTGCTGAAGTCCAAGACAGTCTCCGTGCTTGGTGACCCAAGGCAGCCTCATAGCTGGACTTCGGTTGATGATTCGGCCAGAGCGCTGGTGACTCTGGCGGCGGAACCTGCTGCTTGGGGCAAGGCGTGGCATGTGCCAACGGCCGCTCCAGTCACGGCTGAGGACATCGTCACCCGGATCTGCCAACTGGCAGGCATTGACCCGGTGAAGACTAAGTCGGTCCCAAAGTTCGCCCTACGGGTGTTGGGAGTCTTTATGCCGGTTATCCGGGAGCTGAAGGAGATGGACTACCAGCGGGACCGACCCTTCATTATCGACTCCAGTGCCTTTACCAAGGAGTTTGGATGGGATCATCAGCCTTTGGACGACACCTTGCGCGGGATCATTGGGGCCTACCGGAAGTAGGTCGGTTTTCAGTCTCAGCTTTGGTGAGAGTCTGGCTGGCAGCTAGTTTTCATGCCATGAGTGACGATGTCTTTGTTTGTGATGGTGCCCGTACCCCAGTAGGTCGCTACGGGGGAGCACTATCCGGAGTGCGGCCTGACGATCTAGCGGCGGTTGTGCTTCGGGCCATTCGGGAGCGAAATGAGGGCGTTGACTGGACTGCGGTCGATGACCTCATCATGGGTTGTGCCAACCAGGCAGGCGAAGACAATCGCAATGTTGCCCGTATGGCTTCACTTCTCGCCGGTTTCCCGACCGAGGTTCCCGCCCACACCGTGAACCGGTTGTGTGCTTCGGGCATGACTTCGATTGGCAATGCTGCCGCCATGATTGCTTCGGGCATGGGTGATCTCTATGTTGCCGGGGGAGTGGAATCGATGTCACGGGCACCGATGGTGGTCGCTAAGTCGACCAAGGCTTTTGATCGCACTGCCCAGATGTTCGACACCACCATTGGCTGGCGTTTCGTCAATCCGGCGTTGCAGGAGGCCTACGGCACTGACTCGATGCCCGAGACCGCTCAGAACTTGGCTGATGACTACAACATCAGCCGGCAAGACCAGGACACGTTTGCTTTGTGGAGTCAGAACAAGGCCGCGGCTGCCATTGCCGCAGGTGCTTTCGTCACCGAGATCGTGCCGGTGGAAGTGAAGGAGCGTCGCTCGACCAAGATTGTCGATACCGATGAGCATCCGCGAGAGGCATCTCCCGAAGCGTTGGCCAAGCTGCGAGCCATTGTCCCTGACGGATCAATCACCGCGGGCAATGCGTCGGGGATCAATGATGGTGCAGCCGCCGTCTTGCTGGCCTCAGCTGACGCGGTGGACAAGTACGGACTCACACCGTTGGCCAAGATCACCGCGTCGGCTGCTGCTGGGGTGGAGCCTCGGGTGATGGGTATTGGTCCGGTGTTCGCTACCCGCAAGGTGTTAGCCAAGACCGGCCTGACCATGGACGATTTTGACCTGATCGAGATCAACGAAGCTTTCGCTGCTCAGGTCTTGGCCTGTACCCGAGAGCTTGGTGTTGCCGATGATGACCCCCGCATGAATCCACTGGGTGGTGGTATTGCCCTGGGTCATCCGCTTGGCATGAGTGGTGCTCGCCTCATTGTCACTGCGGTTCGCCAGCTGCAAGCCAGCGGCAAGGACCGTGCGTTGGCCACCATGTGCATCGGCGTTGGCCAAGGCACCGCCATGATCGTAGAACGCGTCTAGGCCGCTGGTCGGGTTGTGGCTCTTTCGAACCTTGTGCAGTTGGCGACCCACTAATGGGTCGCCAACTGCACAAAGTTCCATCAGCGAATGGCGGTTGGAGGCTACGAGTGAGCGGCAGCTCAACTCAGCGGATGTTGGCCGCCAAGGATGCGGGCTGTCGGCGGACGAGGATGGCGGCCACGAGGGTGGCTAGTAGGGGTGCGCCAATGAGCAGGATGGCCAGCTGTGCTGCGGGAAAGACGTATGGGTAGCCCCCGGCCCGATCCGAGGTGATGGCGACGAGCGCGAGGTAGCCGCCGGGCAAGGCTAGTAACGAACCTCCCAGGCCGAGGAAGGCGGTGGTGGACGCCACGATCTTGCGACGAGTTCCTGAGGGCGCACCGATGGCAGCCAGGGCCCGGTCGTCGCGGGCTGAGTCAACACGAAGCAGGCTGACCATGGCAGCAATGATGGTCAAGGAGACCAAGACTCCGACGATTAGTACGTTTCGCCGGATGTCGTCATCGTTCTGATCCGGTTGTTGCACCTCAACTGCGAGTAGGGATTCGTCTCGCGCAATGCCGGACTGGCCGATGACCTGAGTGAAATCGCTGGACGAGCCTCCGGACACCGCGGCGAAGAGTTGCTTTGATTGTTCTGCGGTGATGGTCGAGGGGTTTGTCAGCAACCATCCAGCCAACACTGGTTCGTATCCTTGATCGACCATGCTGGCTTCGGGAACGAAATAGTTAGGTACTGCCCGGTAGGGGCTGAGATCGGCCACATCCGGCGTCATTGGAAGCTCATCGCCGTTTTGTAAAAATCCGATGTTGACCGCCTCATCGCGGCTGCTCAACAGGAGGACTGGCTTCGAGGCCAGATCTGGCTCAAGGCCGAGGGCAATCATTAGATTGGGTGTTGCCACCCATGCTGTATCCCTGGGGCCAGCACGACAGCCGAACCCGTCCCCGTCCGATTGGCAGTGAGTTGCCGTGACGGTGGAAAAAAGGTCTGGCATACGAGCTGAGCTGCCCAAAGCTTCTGGAATTTTGGCTAACTGGATCTCGGTCAAGACTGCTAGTGGCAGAACGGCCTGTATGGCCTCCAACTCGCCGGTGTGGTCGCCAAGATCAGCTAGTCCATGTCCGCCGTGCATCGTGATTGTGGGCATGATGAGAGCCCAGTTGTCCGGCAGGTTGGGACCGGCGTTGTCGAGGTTGGCGTCGGATGAGGTGCTGGTCAGGATGACGCCGACCGGGATACCAAGGGCTACCACCAAGGCAGCTAGGGCAGCAGCTGTTCGGTTGGGATGGCGGGCCAGATCACGCAAGGCGATTCTCGGAGCTAGCGGCAGTCGGGGAGCAAGCCGACCGGCTGCTTTGGTGAGGGCTGGGGTCAACAGTAGAAGTCCAGCGATTGCTGCGACGAGCCCAACAACGGCGAGCATCGTAGCGTTAGAGCCGATGGCCACGCTCAGAGTCGCTGCCCCGCCGATGAAGGCCAAACCTCCGACTAATCCCCAGCGAGCCGTGGACCGGCCAATGGGCTGACGTGACGCCAGTGCATCAACAATAGGGATTCGGGATACGCCCCGGGCTGGCAGCCAGGCGGCCAGTAGCCCAGTTGTGCTGGCCAACCAGACCGGCGGTAGCAGGATAATCCAAGGGACACTCCAGGTCTGGATTCGTTGGGTGAGCAGCCGCTCGAACAAGGGACGGCCCGCCAAGCTGAGGCCAAAACCGAGTCCAACACCCAGGGATCCACCAACGAATCCAAGAACTAGGCCGTTGAGCCGCATGGCTTGACGCAGATGTCGTGGGGTGGCTCCGACGGCACTGAGCAATCCAGACTGGCGAATCCTTCGCTGGCCTAGAACCACGAAGCCGGCCGAGCAGAGCAAGGCGATCTCTACCATGACAATGGTGGCCAGGAGGAATACGGCCAACACGGCGACCCGGCGTGCGCTGTCGGCGAAGGTCAAGCCTTCGACGTTGGAGTAGTCAGCGAATCCGGGCCGATCCGAGTTCTCTAGATAGGAATTGACTTCTGATGGAGACGCGGAGACCAGGAGGGTAGCGAATTGGGGGTCAGGGAGGAAGGCATGGTCTGAGCCACTGAAGTCGGAAGTGCGGGCGGAAGGGAAGGCTCCCAGGAAGTGAGCGGGATGGACAATGGCGAACTCTCGATTGATGGCGCTGGGATCTTCCATCAAGCCAACGACCGTCAAGCTTTGGCCATTCAGGATGGGTGTTGACCCGATAGGGATCCGCAGCTTGACGGCAAGGCTGGTGCTGACGGCAATCTCGCCCTCAGATTGCGGTCGGCGGCCCTCGATCATGCGAATGGGTTCAGCGCCGAGCGCCGAGGCAGAGGGCGGCGCTTCGATGAGGAAGTCCTGACCCGCGCCATCTCGGCTGGCAATGATTGAACGAGTGACCTCTGCGCGGGGGAAAGCCACCTGCGCCCGGGCCAGCTTGTCATTGAGAGTCTCAGTCTCGTCGCCGAAGACGGAGATGCGGTAGCTGGCATCACCGGTGAAGGTTGAGGGTGGTTGCTCGGCATGGAAGATGGCAGTCGCCAAGACGGAGGCCATGGCAATGGAAACGGTGATAAGTCCAAGAATCAACAACTGCTCACGCCACTCCTGGCGAAGTAGTCGCCATCCCCAACGACCAAGGGCTCGTTTGGCTCCCATCAGAGGCCCTGGCCGCCGCTTGTGCCACTGCCGGAGGCGGCCTCAAGCAATAGATCGGTTGACGAGGACGAGACGGCATGGTCGATCGCTCGCTCATCTCGGAGGAACAAGATGCGATCAGCCCAAGCGGCCAGTTGAGCATCGTGGGTGACGATCACTCCGGCCGCGCCGTCGTCACACGCCCGGCGAATCAGGCGCATGATGTCTTCGCCATTCACCGAGTCAAGGGCGCCTGTCGGCTCATCAGCCAGGATGAGTCGATGATCACCGATCAAAGCTCGGGCAATGGCAACCCGCTGACGCTCACCTCCGGAGAGGTCATCGGGGAACCGGTGGACCTTGTCGGCTAGGCCAACTCGTTCCAGCATGGTGCAGGCCTCGGTTCTTGCTGGCTTGGCCTTCATCCCGTCCAGCTCCAAGGGGAGGGATACGTTCTCTGCGGCGGTCAGGGCGTTGATCAGATTCAAGTCTTGGAAGACGTAGCCAATGGTCCTTCGCCGGATACCGGCGCGTTCATCAGGATTGAGTTCGGCTAGGTCTCGACCGGTAACGAGTACTTGACCGGATGTCGGGGCCTCAAGTCCACCAGCGATAGTTAAGAGCGTGCTCTTGCCCGAACCACTCGGCCCCATGACTGCCACTAACTCACCAGCAGCGACGCGTAGGTCGATATCGCGCAGGGCGTGGATGGTGTTGTCTCCGTCAGCGAACGTCTTACTCAGCCCTTGCAAGTCAAGAATGCTCATGATCGATTGCCAGCATTCTTGGTCTCTTGCTCGTCGGACTTGATACCTGGCCGCAAGATGCTTCCCGTCTGCATGACATTGAGAGCATCGCCGCGGCGCAACCTGGCATCACAGGTATCCAGCCAACGTACGGTTGCTTCCAGCCGGAACAGTTCGGCATCAACTACCAGCAGTAGTGCTAGATCGTCATCAGCCCGTTTCAACTTGGTCAGGTCTTGCATGGCCCGCAGCTGGTGGCGACGGTGGGTTTGAATGACCTCACTGATGTCGACCTCGGGAATGGAGAGGGCGACCATCACCTTGATTACTAGCTCGTTGCGGGGAGGTGAGGTGTTGCTTGGAGGAGTGGACAGCCACGAATCCAGTTCTGCACGACCAGACTTGGTCAAGCAGTACAACTTGCGAGACGGGGTTGACCCATCGTCATCAGATACCAAGCCATCGCGCTCCAGTCTGCCGAGAGTGGTGTAGACCTGGCCGACATTGAGGGGCCAGAGTGAACCTGTTCTGGCTTCGAACTCTTCCTTTAGGCGAAGGCCAAACTTGGGCTCTTGGGTGAGGAGGGCAAGAAGTGCGTGGGGAATCGTCATGGCTGGTTGCTCTCGGCTCGAACAGTTTGACGGTGATATACCGTAGATAATACGAAGTATTATTGAGAGACGAAACCCTGTCAACCCTGACGATTCAAGACCGAGTAGTTCGCTATTGAATCGTCAGGATTGCTCTCGCGTGGCGTTCAGGGCGTCGCGGTAGGCCGAGACCTATGAAGTGGCGTTGAGCTGGTCAAGGCCGGCGTGGACGTAGAGGTTGGCTTTGCCGTAGCGGTAGTCGACCTCACGCTCAAAGGTGGCACCCATGCGAGTGGCAACCGCAACTGATGCCGGATTGTCCTTGGCAATGACGCTTACTGCCCGGTTCCAGCCGAACAGTTCATAGGCGGCACGCAATGCGGTTAGTGCAGCCTCGGTGGCAAATCCCTTGCCGTGTTGGCCCGGCACTAAGGCCCAGGTGATCTCCGGCTCGATCCAGCCATCGGGGTACCAGAGACCGGACAAGCCGACGAAATTGCCGGTGGCTTTCTCGTCCAATGCCCAAGGCCCATAACCTCGCAACATCCAATGTCCGGCATAGGCCGCAAACTTGCGCCATCCGTCTTCCCGGTCGCATGGCCCGCCGTAGAAGGCCGAGATCGGATCAGCGTAGAACTCCGCCATCGGCTCAAAGTCTGACTCTTGGAACCCGCGAAGGATGAGACGGTCGGATTCGATGACGGGAATCGATTGGCTCGCGGGATTGGCTGCGGCTTTCATCAGGGCTGCTCTCCATCCAACACGATTGACCGGATGGATGCCAAGTCAGACACGGTGAAGTCGATCTCCAGGTGTTCCGGGGCCAGCTGTTCGGACGGGTTGTACCAGCAACACGACAATCCATAGTTGTTGGCGCCGGCGATGTCGGAGGTCAGGCTGTCTCCGACCATCAGTGCAGTCTGCGGATCTGGGTTGCCCAGGGCGGTGAAGGCATGATCGAAGAAGCCCCGATGAGGTTTGGCCAAACCAACCTCGCTCGAAACAATGATGGCATCGAAGTAGTGGCCAAGTTCAAAGTTGGTCATTCGTGCGTGCTGCACTTCGCCGTAGCCGTTGGAGACCAGGGCTAGCGAGCAGTGATCGACGAGACCGTCCAACAGCTCTCGGGCGCCGGGGAATAGCCCGCCGCTCTTGCCAAGCCAAGCCAAGTAGCTGGTGGCCATGGCCGATGGGTTGGCGTCAAGACCAGCAACTTCCACGAGTTCTTTGAAGCGGCGATCGTTGAGTGAGTCCAGGGTGAGCTCACCCCGTTCAAGACCAGCCCAAAGCGGTTTCTCAACCTGTTTGAACACACCGAGATAGGAAGATGGATCCTCGATTCCCTCTTCCTTCAGAACCTCCCCAAAGGCGATCTTCTTGGAGCCCTCAAAGTCGAAGAGGGTGTGATCAAGGTCAAACAAGACAAGAGGGAAAGCTGGCACCACTCCACCCTAGAACAATCTCGTTGTGGTCCCGGTCAATCGTCAGTTGTCAATTCGTCCCATCCGAACTCTGCTCGGATGTTCGCCATTTCCTTCTTGTAGGCAGGACCGTGAAGATAGGCGGCATGTCGCGGCACCTTGATCAGTTTCACGTGGCCAATGATGTCGGGGTCGGCCTCTCGGAGGAACCGGAGCCAGAGGGCAGGTGCAGCTTGAGTCGCCGGTCCGATCTGCTGAATGGCGCTGGCTACCGCGTCAGCCATCAGTTCGAAGATGGGGAACCCTCCACCGTCACCTTCACTAAAGCCAACGGCGAAGAGGTGAGGGTTTCGCCGGTCAAAGACTCGCATCAGCATGGATGGACGGCCCATCGTCCATTCGAACTCTGCCTCGTCCACATAGGGGATAAGAGTGTTGTAGCCGGTAGCGAAGATGACGACATCGAACTCTTCAGATGTGCCGTCAGTAAAACGAACGATGGGTCCGTCGAAGGACTCCACGTCTCGCTTGACCTGAAGGTCGCCATGACTGAGGTAGTGAAAGATCTCCGAATTCAAGATGGGATGGGTCTCGAACATCTTGTGATCGGGTTTCGGCAGTCCGAGCCGCTCCTGCTTGCCGTTGAGCAGTCGAAGCATGACGGCAAAGACACGCTGACTGATGGCGAGAGGAAGCTCGGGCCCCGAGTCTCCGAACACGTCGGAAGGAATGCCGAAGATGTGCTTGGGAATGAAGTGGTAGCCGCGACGCATGCTGATGGCGGCGTAGCCGGCTGATGACGCAGCGTCACAGGCAATATCAACACCGGAGTTCCCGGCCCCAACAATAAGAACCCGCTTGCCTCGGAGCTGATCGATCGATGAGTAGTCCTTGGAGTGGAACACTTCACCATCAAATGAACCGGGAATGTCTGGCATAGCCGGATGCCATTGGGTTCCGTTGGCGCAGACCAGATTGTCGAACTGCTTGACATCGCCGGTCTCAAGCGTGACGGTCCAGCCTCCATCAGAGGACCATTCGGCCCGGTCCACTCCGCAACTGAAGGTGATGACGCTGTCCAGGTCATGTTTCTTGGTGAACGTTTGCAGGTAGGTGAGAATCTGATCGGCGCGGGGATAGTCCGGATAGCCCTCGGGGAAAGGATGGCCGGAGAAGCCTGACAGGGTCTTGGAAGAAATGAAATGGGCCGACTCGTAGATGGGGGTGCCCTTGTTTGTTGGGTCCCATATTCCACCGATCTGATCGTTTCGTTCAAAGACCTCAACCGGAAGTCCCTTGGCCAACAGCGCTCTGGCTGTTGCCAGGCCGCTGGGCCCGGCCCCGACAACGCAGGTCGTCGACTGACCATTGGAAGCTCGTGAAGTCATGATCAAAAGCTAGCCTGCCGGAGATGTCAGCGCTCCAACTACTTGCCCCGCCCCCAACGGCCCGGCGCCTGATCTTTCTCGTCATTGGTCTTGTCTTGTTTGGTATCAGTATTGGCTTGATTGTGTTGGCTGACCTTGGGGCTGACCCTTGGACTGTGTTGCATCAAGGGTTGGCGAACCACATCCCCTTGACTCTGGGTCAGACAACGGTTGCCGTTAGCTTCGCCGTTCTCGCTGTTTGGATCCCGCTGCGGGAGAAGCCTGGGCTTGGAACCATTGGTAATGCGGTGATCGTTGGCTTGATGGTCGATGTCACCCTTGCCGTACTGCCCGAGATCGACCGGACAGGACTTCAGATCGTCTCGTTAATCCTTGGCATTGTTGGGACCGGGATTGCGTCGGGGCTCTATATCGGAGCCGGGCTAGGTCCAGGACCTCGCGATGGGCTGATGACGGGATTTGCTCGGTTCGGTTGGCCGATACGACGCATTCGCACCGCCATTGAGGCCGTTGCCTTAGTTGTTGGCTGGCTGCTCGGTGGATCTGTTGGATTTGGCACATTGGCGTTTGCCTTGTTCATAGGGCCGATCGTGCATGTCGCCCTGCCCCGCTTCACGATCGCTACCATCGACTGATGGACCTGGAACCGATCGAGATCCTCCTTCGTGTGCTGGGAGCCGCAGCTGCTGGTGCCGTAGTCGGCCTAGAACGAGACTTGCGGGGTCATCCAGCAGGAACACGAACCCACTCGCTGGTCGCTGCCGGTGCGGCCTTGTTCGCATTGAGTGGTGCACTCTGGGGCGGGGACGGGACCGACACCTCGCGGGCCGCAGCACAAGTCGTGACCGGAATTGGCTTCATTGGCGCAGGAGCAATCATTCAAGATCGTTTCGATGTGCGAGGGCTCACGACGGCGGCCACCATCTGGGTTGCTGGCGGTATCGGGGTCGCGGCGGCGTCTGGTAGCTTCGCCTTGGTTTTGTCTGGTCTTGCCGTGGTGGTGTTTGTACTGGTACTGCTTCGGCCGTTGCACCGCCTGGTGTCTCGGCGACTCAGCTATCAAGATGTGTTGGTCGACCTGGTCTATGAACGCGGACACGGAACTCTTGGGCCGGTCATGCAAGCGGTTGATGAGGCTAGCTCATCCCTCAAAAGTTTGACCATCGATGATGAGCGCGACATCCGAACGCGACAAGTTTCCATCGAGCTATCGATTGAGCACGGAACCTTGGAAACGTTGCAGAAAGCGATGGCGGCAGTAGCGGGCCGCGACGAAATCAGGATTCTTGATATCCGACTCAACTGAGATACTTCTGTTCACTGGACTGATTCCTTGGTTCAGCCCCAAGAAAGCCCGTACTCAAATTGAAGAGTGATCAAGGTTGTAGGCATCGCCGAGCTCTCCGAGCCGGGCGAGCATTCCGCTGATCAGGCTTTTGGATGTGAACATGAAATACCGTTCTCCGTCGGTATCGGCCAAGAACTCAGTAATGGAGGAGATGTGAGGAATCGCGCTTGAATCAACCTCGTCGATCGCTGCCAGGGTGATGAGGTTGGCGACGTCTTGGCCGATCAGAGGTTCGGGGAACCGTTGTATGCGGATGACCGCCGCAATGGTGGCTTCGGCCACGGAGCCAATGAGCAAGTAGGCAACAAGTACAGGGAAACCCCGCTTGACCAATGAACCGATGGAAGATTCAGCCATGTGCAGGATCTCTGGGGTACCGGGACCGATTGACTGAAGCTCGACGGCCAAGCCGGGGTGGTCGAGCAAGAGTCGCCTGGTGCTCTGCGCGTACTCATAGAGCCAGTCCTCGTCAGACTGACCACGATCTTCGACCGGCACCCACCTCTGCACCAGTTCGTTGACGCAGAGGGTGACAAGTTCCTTGCGGCTGGCGACGTGCCGATACAGGCTCTGGGTGGCGACGCCGAGTTCATTGGCAACCTTGCTCATACTCAGGCCGTCAAGGCCGAGTTCGCATGCTCTGCCAATGATTAAGTCGCGGCTAATGAGGGCAGGTCGCCCGCGGCCGCGCTGAGGTGGTTGTGGTTCGCCCGGAGTCACGGGCGCAACGTAGTGCCCTTTGGTCAGAGTTCCACTGTCTAGTCGCATGAAAGTTAGTGCCATGAAAGAAACTGATCAATACGACAGGTGCTGGTCTCATTGGTTAGGCCAAGAAGTGGAGGTTCCGAAATCTCGACCGCAGCGCTCGTACGTCGCTGGACAACTCGGTTGACTCAGACTGGTTCCTTGTGGTGATCGCTCGCGTGATCAATAGCGCCAAGCCGGGCATGTCAGATGCAGTCATGCCCCAGCGGACCAGCTCATTTGTTCCCACCCGAAGCCCGCCCATCGGTCCGCTAGCCGGACTGGTGGGGAGCCCGATTCCTGAGCTCAACAGCATGGCCTGCCGCAGCTTGACAGCCAAATCTTGCCCAGCACCTAGGCCAGTTGGAGCGTTGTCGTGATCCGGTGACGAAACTGATTGGAGACGGTCGGCATCGATGGCGAAGGCATGGGACAGGGTTGAACCAGATTCGGATCCATAGACAGGTATGCCGTTGGAAATCAGAGACTCTGCCAGAGCGTTGGATGACGAGACCATCTCCGCGGCGTAGTCGGCCCCACAGGACTTCCAATCCAGCAAGGTGATGGCCAGCGCTGCTGACTTCGCAGCATCAAAGTTGGCAGTCAAACCGGGGTAGGCAATCGCATCCACCCGTTCAGCGATGCCTGGGTCGTTGCTCACCAGAAGACCGGATGGAGGTCCGCCTAGGCTTTTGTAGGTGGACATGGTCATCACATGGGCGCCTTCGGCCAGTGGATTGGGCCAAGCTCCGCCGGCTATGAGCCCGGACAGATGGGCGGCGTCAAAGAGCACTTTGGCACCAATGCTGTCGGCGATGGCGCGGACCTCGGCAACGGGATGGTGGTGCAGGTTGAGGCTGCCGCCGATCGTGATCATTCGTGGTTGGTGTTGCTTGACCATTGCTGCCAGCTTGTCGACGTCGACGGTGTAATGCATGGCATCAATTGGAGCGGCCAAGGTGGTGAGGCCATAGAGGCCAGCGACCCCCGCAGTGTGATGGGTGACGTGTCCGCCGATCGCTCCGGATGGGGCGATGATGGTGTCGCCCGGCTTGGTACAGGCCATGAAGGCATACATGTTGGCTAACGCGCCGGACGGGACCCGGACTTCGGCAAAGGACGCTTGGAAGACTTCAGCCGCTAGTTCGGCGGCAATGACTTCGATCTGTTCGATTGCTTCGAGGCCCATCTCGTACTTGTCGCCGGGGTAGCCGAGTGACGGTCGAGGCCCAAGCCCGGAGCCCAGGGCCGCCTCGGCCCGAGGGTTCATCACATTGGTTGCCGGATTCAGATTGATGCAGTCCACCTCATGGATGACCCGGTTCTGTTGAATCAGCTCATCGATCCGAACGGCCAGGTCTGCACCGCTGGCATCGGACGTCTTGGTGGCAATGCTTTGGACAAAGGACTCCGCCTGGGGCGGGACCCAGCTACGCCTGGCCAGACTCGCTGTGTTGTTGGGCTGTGCTGTGTTGTTGGGCTGTGCAGTGCTGTTGGGCGGTGCTGTGCTGTTGGGCGGTGCTGTGCTGTCGGGCGGTGCTGTGTTCTGGCTCATGTGGTGATGACCACTCCGGTGGCGGGATTGGCCGAACCGTCTAGGGCCGCCAAATAGGCGGCTTGGCAAGCGTCTGCCCCGGAACGCGATTCGACGGTCAGGAGACTGGCGACCTCCTCGACAAAGGGCTCCCAGGACTCAGCAGTTCTGGTGGCAATTCCTCCTGAACCCCAGTCTTGGGCACGCTTGGCAATCTGGGTCGGGGCAAAGAAGAACTCCGGAGCTGGTCCGGGCAGGTCCGAATCCCCGGGGGGCGAGCCCCAATGGGTGGCACCAACCATCAAGTCGAAGCGAAGGTCGGCACTGTTGTGATGGATGCTCGAGCGCACCGCCGAATCGCCGGACATGTCGACGTAGGCACTGGGAACCTGCAGGGCGAGGCAATCACTGGACTTGACCTCGTCATAGGTGAGCACCTCGTCATACCAGCCGAGTCCCCTGACGAACTCGACATTGCCGGCCGAGGTCAATCCGATCACCGGAATGCCGCGTCGATGGAGACAGAAGGCCAGGGCGAAGGCCGTTTTGCTGGATGCACTGGAGACGATGATTTGTTCGGCGTCGTGGAATTGGTTGTCGGCCAGATAGTCATCGATGAAGAAGGAGGTGGTGAAGAGTGGACGGAGCAGGCTCTGGAGGCCTTCGTTGTCTGGCTGGTAGATCGGGTCGCTGTCGACCAGGTTGTACGAGTTGTAAACAGACGGAAGCTCGGAGCGGTGAGCAGAACCGTCGACGAATCCGGTGTCGCTCACGCGAACTGGCTGGACACGAAGGTGGGAGCCACTGGGCCAATAGCCGTAGTAGCGAGCTCCGGTGGCGATGCCTGGATGGTTTGATTCCTCGACGTCAGCGAATCCCCATACCGGGACGACTCCCCACTCGGAGTTGCCTCGTTGCCCTGTGTGGTCGGCTGACCCGGCGGGGCTGAAGAACTGCCAATAGCTCATGGCATCGCCGAACACGGCGTAGGTGATGTTGTTGGCGGTCATGGCAAATGAATCGACGTGGAACAGCACTTCGTCGTCACCGAGTTCCACTCTGGCGGACCCATCGGGCTCCATCGAAGTGACCGATTCGGTGCTGATCTGGGTCTGGGAGAGGTCGGACCGGTTCACCTGGAGTTGCCACATTTGAGCCATGGCCGACAACGTAGTGCACCATTCTGGCTACGTCAGGTACGGAAACGGGTCGCATTGTCGACAATCTATGAGGGCGGGGTTGACGTTGATTGTTAAGCATGCTTATCATACCGGTCTTATGGGAGCCGCGCTACTGATCACACTTCGAGAAGGCCTGGAGATTTCTCTCGTTCTTGCCGCCATCGTTGCCTATCTGGTGAAAACGAATCGGGCTGAGCATCTGCGTTCAGTCTGGATCGGCACGGGGGCTGCCGTCTTGGTCAGCCTCATCAGCGGCTTACTCTTCAACATTGTCATCGGGGACTTTGATGGGAAGTGGGAACAGGCAATTGAAGGTGTCCTCGCCCTGTTCACTGTTGGCGTTCTCACCTTCATGATTTTCTGGATGCGTCAGAACGCTCGAGACCTGTCAGGAGAGTTGCAAAGCAAGGTCGATGCAGCACTCACCCATTCACCAATGGCTCTAGGGATCATGGCCTTTGTCGCCGTTGCTCGAGAGGGGTTTGAGACCGCATTGTTCCTGATTGGAGCCGAGACGGGTGACAGCTCCGGCACACGAGTACTCGTTGGCGGACTCATCGGCCTTGGCCTGGCGGCTGTCCTCGGATTCAGCTTCTACCGAGGCAGCTACCGCATTGATCTAGCCAAGTTCTTCCGGTTCACCGGGATACTGCTGATCTTGTTTGCGGCCGGCCTATTCGCCAAGGCATTTCATGAGTTTCGTGCATTGTTGGAAATCGAGTGGTCGCTGGTGGCCGACCGGGTTTGGGAGATTGACTCGGGGCCCCTGGCTAAGGGTTCGACCGTTCACGACTTCTTGAAAGGCCTGTTTGGTTGGAGCCCGAACCCTGAGCGGATTCGAGTGGCTGCCTACCTTGCCTATCTCCTACCGATTGGCTGGCTGTTTCTCGGTCGTCAGCCTCGATCCAACCAGAGCGAATCGCCCGACTCAGTACTGGAGTCGAGCCGCCGCTGAGCTTGCTGCTTGCTGGTCTGAGTGGTTGATCTCTGGGCGGCAAGGTGATGAATCAGGATGAATCAGATGCTCAGGCCGTGGTGTCCAGTCTGGCGAATGCATTGTCGACACAGGTCGCGAATGGTCCCCAGATTGCTTCGACCCAGTGCGGTTCGTCATCGGCAAAGGCTGCTCGCACCTGGGCCTGAATCGATGCAGAATTCGGCCCGGTGGGATCGCCATAGCCGTGGAGCCAGGCATCGGCCCGTAGGGCTTGCATGACCGAGATGGTGTCGATGGTGCCGTATTCGATGGCTACTCCGGTGATCTCGACCCCTGGCATGATGTCGCCAATTCCGCCGAGCCAATCACCGGAGAGAGCGGCCGAAACACTGTTCTCACCACCCATGGGAATGACCTCTCCGAACCACTCACAACAACGCTGATGGGCCTCGGATTCTGGTCCATTCGCTCCGATGAACTGCGCAGTTCCATTCTCGCCCAGTCCGGTGTGAAGGTCGAGGATGCCGAGCCGCTTCACTTCTGACATGTGATCAGACGCCCACTGGCGGAGCCAACGGTGCGACCAAACCGGCTCGGTCCCGCCGTAGAAGACACCCTTAGGATCTTCGTATTGTCCGCCGCTGATCGTGGCCTGAAGCTTCTCCATGCCAACCTCGTTGAGATACTCCAGTAGAAGGCCCAACGTGCGTTCTTGTTCTGTTTCGGTCCAGGATGCAGGAACGACGATGTCGGCGATATCCATATAGTCCGGTGCCGCTGGGGCCGCGTTACTCCAGTCGATGAAGTTTCGATTGAGATCGACATTGTCTTCGTTGACTCGCCGCACCCAGGCAAAGCCGTAGGGATTGAAGGCATGGACTATCACCAGGCGTACTCCCTCGGGCCGCTCGGTGGCGTGCTCTTCCAACCAGCGGCGCTGCAGGGCTGATCCGGCGAACCCTTCCACCCCGTGGGTGGCAGAGACAATGAGGAGGACGGACTCAGCATCGGCGGGCCCAAATTCAGCGACGTCGATGGCTAGTTCCTCGCCGTTCGGTCCTGAACGATCGTGAGGAAACTCACTGAGGCGGGCGCCCGCGGTGGTTGCCGCTTCAAGGAAGGCTTGTCGTGCTTCGGTGTACGTCTTGCTGAGAGGTTTGATGGTCACTCGCCAAGTGTGGCATCTGGACCGAGTCGAGGTCCAGCTCCTTGTGGCCTCGGTTGGTTCGGTTGCTACTGCCTGGCCTAGGTTCGGGTGTATCCGTTTGGTCATGCGCAGGAATCCCCGATAGTGACCGACAACAATCGATTGGCTCGCGAATGAAACTCCTACGAACACCCGATGAGCGGTTTGAGAATCTTGAGGGGTATCCGTTTGCCCCAAACTATGTGGAAGTCCCTGCTGGCGATGAGGTTGTTGGACAGGGTGGGGACACAGGACATCCTGAGGCAGGACAGTCATTGAGGATCCACTATGTGGATGAGGGTCCGGCAGACGGCGAGGTCGTATTGTTGCTCCACGGTGAGCCAAGCTGGTCCTATCTCTACCGAACCATGATCCCTCCGCTGGTTGAAGCTGGCTATCGAGTGATCGCTCCGGATCTGCCCGGGTTTGGTCGCTCGGACAAGCCGGGGGCACCCGAGGATTATTCGTACCAGCGTTATGTCGATTGGATGGAGGCGGCGCTCTTTGGCCCAGCGAAAGATAGCCAAGCGACAGACAGCTCGGCGAAAGATAGCCAAGCGACTGGTCTTGACCTGACGGGGATCACGCTGTTTTGTCAGGATTGGGGTGGCCTGATTGGCTTACGACTTCTGGCTGAGCATCCGGAGCGATTCGTTGGCTGTGTGGTTGCGAACACTGGCCTTCCAACCGGGGAAGAAACACCGAGCGATGCGTTCTTGTCCTGGCAGAAGTTCAGCCAGGAGACCCCCGAGTTCGATGTTGGTGTACTTATCGCCATGGCAACAACGACTGATCTTTCCGACCAGATTGTGGCTGGCTACGACGCTCCATTTCCGGATGATTCCTACAAAGCAGGGGCCAGAATCTTCCCCTCGTTGGTCCCGACCTCGCCCGATGACCCCGCAGCACCAGCCAACAAGGCTGCTTGGGACGTTCTTCGGCAACTGGACATTCCGTTCCTGACCGCCTTCAGCGACCAGGACCCGATCACCGGCGGTGGGCACAAGGTATTCCAGAAGCTAGTTCCCGGCGCACAGGGTCAGGCTCACACCACGACCGTTGGCGGAGGTCACTTCTTGCAGGAAGATCGTGGCCCGGAGCTGGCGGCAGTCGTGGACTCGTTCATTGCCGCCAATAGATGAGGATTCGCTGCTAAGCATTGGTATTCCGCTCAATGGGTCATTGGTGTTCCACCCAATGGGGCTATGCAACCTCAGGTTCGTCCGCTGATGGCAATCCGCACGTCTCAGGAGCGGAGTGTTTGAGACGGTGTTTCGCCGAAGCGGGCGCGATAGCTGGAGGCAAAGCGGCCATGATGATGAAAGCCCCATTTGGAGGCCACTTCCGTGACCGAGATCCCGGAGTTTCTCGTGGCATCAGCCAGGTCTGCCCGCGATCGCTCGAGCCGCAAGTTTCGAATGTAGGCCGTTGGTGTCTGGTCGAGGTCTTCCCGGAAGAAGTTTTGCAGGCTGCGAAGACTGATTCCGGCGGCCTCGGCCACCTGTTCAACCGTGATTGGCAGCTTCAGGTTGCGCTGGATGTGGTCTTGAGCGGCACGAACGGAGCGCCGCTGGTGCCGTGCAGGCTCCGTTAGCTGTTCGGAGTACGTGGACGTGTGGGTATAGAACAATGCGCTCATGACAAAGTCTTCGAGTGGGCCAATACCAATTCCCTGGTGGAGGAGTGAGCCTTGGTCGAACAACTCAGCATGCAGCATTTGAACGGCGAAGTTCCATCGGCTGGCAGTAGGCGCAGATAGGTCGAAAGAAAGATCGAACACAAGGTCGCGGTCAAGACTGTGGCCGAGTAGGTGAGAGAGGTGAGTCCCCAGCGCTCGAGTCTCGATGCGTAGGATGACAAGAGCAGTCTGTTCGTTTCCGCGCAGTGTCATCGGACTGCCCGGTTTTGGGACAATTGCATTCACTGGGGTAGCCGTTGCCACCTCTCCGTTGTTCTTGACCTCGCAGGTGCCAGCCCCTGGCAAGATGATGAGGTGGCTGTCCGTTAGTTGCTCGACATCGATGGAACAGGTGGTCCCGAAGTCCAGATAACTCAGCGTGATGTCTCGAAAGAGCACGGCGTGGTAGAGAGCGTGAAAGGCCGTCGGGTCATCAGGAGTGATGTGGTGGGCGCCGAGCAGGTCTCGCCCCAGCTGGGCAGCGCGGCCGGGGTCAAGGGTGGAATACACCTCATGAGTTTCGAGTGCGGGCGGGATGCCACGAGGGCGGATGCGCGGGCGTGGCTGCTCGCTAGTTCGGGTGGTATTCAGGTTTCTCAGACGACTTGGGCGTCCGGCGAACTCTGGAGTGTCTTGCGTCACGTGGTCACCTCTTGCGTAATTCGGATAGAAGAATAACTGAAAATGTACAGTGAAGGGACAGGATATACGTAATGCGGCTAGCGGACGTGCGTCAAACGGCCTAGTTTGGTGCACAGGGCCAAAGGTCCCTATGTGTTTTCCAGGGGGAGGACTTCTTATGTGTGAGACCGATACACAGTCCCATATCCATGAACCCGTTGATGCGGTTCTGGAACGGCTCAATGATCCGGGTGTTGCCGCCTCCTTGGTAACACTGCTGGACAATGCCGAACTGATGTCCACGCTCGTCCTTGGTTTGAGCGGGCTTTTGGAACGTGGTGATCTGATCCTTGATGCAGTGGCCGAGAGCGTCAACGACGTGAAGACTGCGGCAACTGAAGGTGACAAGTCCTACCCGAGTCTTCCGGAGCTATCCAAACTGGCGAAGCAAAGCCAGGAGGCTCTCCCGCTGCTTTCCTCCATTCTCGACTCGTCAATGGCGAGTCCGGAGACCGTTCAGCTACTGGGAACGATGACTGACGCTGCGACTGAGGGAGTGGCGAGAGCTCAACGCGAAGGAACGCAGGTAAAAGGAGTGCGCGGTGCTTTCAAGGCACTCAAGGACCCGGACATTCAACATGGCCTCGGAGTCTTGCTCGAGATTGCCAAGTCGATTGGACAGAAGTACAACGACCAAGCAAGCACCCAAGCAAGCAGGGCCTAGACAACGTGCACGAACTGTCCATTGCCAACAACATCATTTCCGAAGTTGAAGCAGCAGCGCGGGCAAACAATGTTCAATCGGTAGCTAGCGTGACCTTGTCAATCGGTCGACTGTGCGGCATCGTGCCGGGCGCATTGCAGTTCGGATTCGAGATTGCCCGAGAGGGAACAGTCTTGTCCTCGGCCAAACTCCTCATCGAGGAAGAGTCGGTTGTCGTGTGGTGTCCTGACGGGGACCATTCTGTTGAGTTGATGGACATGGTATTTCGGTGTCCTGTGCACGGCTGTCAGACTCCGGAGATCTTGTCGGGCAAGGGGATGGAGATCCTCCGATTCGAGGTCGCCGATAGTTGCAGTAACTCCCAGGAAACGATCGCCTCATGACGTCTCCACGAGTAGTCGAACTACGCAAGAACGTGATGAATCGACATGACCGAAAGGCGGCTTTGTTGCGCCGCTATTTCGAATCGACGGAGACCTGTGTCATCAACCTGGTGTCCAGTCCTGGCACGGGCAAGACCGAACTCTTGACTGAAGTTCTGCGGTCAATGGTGGGTCGCGGTATCTCGGCGGCCGCTCTGGTTGGAGATTGTGCCACCGATAACGACGCCAAGCGCCTTGAAGCATCCGGAGCCCCGGTTCGCCAGATCGTAACCGAAGGTCTGTGTCACCTCGAAGTGACCATGATCGACCAACATGTGCAAGGTTGGGACCTCAATGGGATCGACTTCCTCTTCATCGAGAACGTCGGCAATCTGGTTTGCCCTTCCGCCTTCGACCTGGGTGAGACTCTCCGGGTCGTTCTGCTCTCCGTCACCGAGGGAGAGGACAAGCCGCTGAAGTACCCGCAGATGTTCAACTCAGCCGATCTGGCTCTCATCACCAAGATGGACTTATCTGAGCCGTGCGAATTCGACCTGGCGACCACTCAAGACAATATCGAGACCGTTAGTCCTGGCATCACCATTCTTGAGACCTCAGCCCGACACCCGAACAGCGTGAACGCTCTCGTCGATCACCTGATCGAGTCACGAGTCAAGCTGCTGGAAACAACATCACCCGAAACAACATCACCCGAAACAACATCACCCGAAACAACATCACCCGAAACAACATCACCCGAAACAACATCACCCGAAACACTGTCAACCGCCTGACAGTGATCTAACCCGCAATCCACCCACCTAGCAAGAAAACAAAAAGGAGAACCCATGGCATCGGTGCTTTGGTTACATGGAGGAGCATGCAGCGGCAATACCATGTCGTTCCTCAATGCAGAAGAACCCAACGTGGTCGACCTCATTGTCGACTTTGGCCTTGATCTCCTCTGGCATCCGTCGCTGGGTATGGAGATGGGGGAGAACGCAAAGAAGATCTTCTGGGATTGTGTGAATGGCGAGCGCGAGCTCGACATCTTGGTCTTTGAGGGAACAGTCATCGAAGGGCCAGATGGCTCGGGTCGGTACAACATCTTTGCCGATCGACCGATGATGGACTGGGTCACCGACCTTGCGGCTGCGGCCAGCATTGTGGTTGCCATCGGCGATTGTGCCTGTTGGGGTGGCATCCCGGCCATGGCTCCCAACCCGACCGACTCCACAGGGCTTCAGTTCCACAAGCGAGACAAGGGCGGCTTTCTTGGGCCGGACTATGTCTCCAAGGCTGGATTGCCGGTCATCAATATCCCCGGCTGCCCAGCCCACCCCGACTGGATCACACAGATCTTGGTCGCCCTGGCCACGGGTCGAACAGCGGACATCGCCCTGGACGACCTGCATCGGCCACAGACATTCTTTAAAACCTTCACCCAGACTGGCTGTACCCGGGTTCAGTTCTTTGAGTACAAGCAGTCAACAATGAGCTTTGGTGAGGGCACCCGAACCGGCTGCTTGTTCTACGAATTTGGCTGTCGCGGGCCGATGACCCACTCACCTTGCAACCGGATTCTTTGGAACCGACAAAGTTCAAAGACCAGGGCCGGTATGCCCTGTCTCGGTTGTACCGAACCCGAGTTCCCCTTCATGGACCTTGCACCAGGAACGGTATTCAAAACTCAGAAAGTTAGTGGGGTCATTCCCAAGGAAGTCCCGGAAGGCACCGATCACTTGACCTATATGGCCCACGCCGCCGCAGCCAAGGTTGCTGCTCCCGAATGGTCCAAAGAAGACATGTTTGTCGTCTAGGAAACTGACGCAGAAAGGAATCAAGATATGAGCACCATTGATCTAAACGTCAGTCCACTCGGTCGAGTCGAAGGAGACCTCGACGTCCGGGTGACGATTGATGATGGAGTTGTTAGTTCTGCCTGGACAACGGCAGGAATGTTCCGAGGGTTCGAAATGATCCTCCGAGGGAAAGACGCGCAGGCCGGGTTGATCATGACCCCCAGGATCTGCGGAATCTGCGGAGGTAGCCATCTTTATAAGTCGTGCTACGCACTCGACACGGCCTGGAAGACGCATGTCCCACACAATGCGACCCTTATTCGCAGTATTGCTCAGGCATGCGAGACCTTGCAGTCGATCCCTCGTTACTTCTATGCACTGTTCGCCATTGACCTAACCAATAAGAACTACGCCAACTCACCGTTATATGAAGAAGCGGTCCGGCGATTCGCTCCCTATGTTGGTGAGAGCTATCAGACTGGTGTTGTTCTTTCGAGTAAGCCGGTTGAGGTTTACGCCATGTTCGGTGGCCAGTGGCCACACTCAAGCTTCATGGTTCCCGGTGGCGTCATGTGTGCACCGACACTGGCTGAAGTAACTCGTTCCATCGCCATCCTGGAAAGCTGGAAGCGAAACTGGCTTGAAGGCCAATGGCTTGGTTGCTCGATCGAGCGGTGGCTCGAGATCAAGACTTGGGACGAGATGTTGGCCTGGGTCGACGAGAACGAGAGTCAACACAACAGTGACTGCGGCTTCTTCATCCGCTACGCCCTGGATATTGGTCTGGACACCTTCGGGGTTGGGGTGGAGAACTTCATAGCCACCGGCACCTACTTCGATCCTGAGCTCTATGAGAACCCGACGATCGAGGGTCGCAATGATGCCTTGATCAACCGCTCAGGTATCTACGCCAATGGTCAGTACTCCGACTTTGATCACATGCGGGTTAGTGAAGACACGGCTCATTCCTTCTACAAGGGGTCAGGACTGCTGCACCCTTGGGTGGGCGAGACCAACCCTGTCGACCCCGAAGTTGGGAAGAAGGATGGCAAATACAGCTGGGCTAAGTCGCCTCGGTACAATGTCGAGGGGCAGGGCTACATCCCGCTGGAAGCTGGCCCACTGGCCCGTCGTGTGATCGCCGCTGGTCCGGGCGCAGGGGCTCATCAAGACGATGACCCATTGTTCGCGGACATTCTGGACAAGAAGGGGGCCTCGGTATTCACCCGCCAGATGGCCCGCATGCACGAGGGTCCAAAGTACTTCCAGTGGACTCGCCAGTGGCTGGATGACCTTGACCTTCAGGAGAGCTTCTACACCAAGCCTGTCGAGCCGATTTCCGGCAAGGGATTCGGAGCAACAGAAGCCGCTCGCGGTGCGTTGGCTGACTGGATTGTGATCGAAGACGGCAAGATTGAGAACTACCAGGTCGTCACTCCGACCGCCTGGAACATTGGTCCTCGTGATGGCGAAGGTGTACTTGGTCCAATTGAAAAGGCTCTTGTTGGTGCTCCGGTCGCCGATACCTCCGACCCAGTCGAACTCGGACTCGTCGCTCGAAGCTTCGACTCATGCCTGGTCTGTACGGTCCATGCCTATGACGGAAAAACCGGCAAACAACTGTCACGCTTTACTGTGAATGGCATGGTTTAGCACTTGGAAGGACGGGGTCTGATGCCCTCGGTTGATGTTGCTCGCAGTCTGATCCTTGACGATGAAGTGAGCGCCTATCCCGATGACCATATTGTGGTCATCGGGTGTGGGCATCTTCTTCGCGGGGACGACGCGGTCGGCCCGATCCTGATTCGCCACCTCTGGGAGCAGGGAGTGCCTGATGATGTCACCTTGGTCGATGGTGGCACAGCTGGCATGGACGTCGCTTTCAAGATGCGCGGCGCCAGACAACTGCTACTGATTGATGCGGCCACTACTGGCTCCGAGCCGGGCACCATTTACCGCATCCCGGGTTCGGAGGTGGAGCAGCTCCCTCCCCTGGAAGGTATGCACTCCCACCAGTTTCGGTGGGACCACGCCCTTGCCTTTGGTCATTGGCTTCTTAAAGATGACTATCCGAAGAACATCACCGTCTTCCTCATCGAGATTGAACAAACGACTCCGGGCGCAGAGTTGTCGCCAAAGGTCGACAAGGCCATGCGTCAGGTCCAGGCCATGTTGAGCGAATTCTGGACCGACGGCTCAGCTATTGCTTCGGGTGAGCCTGCTTCAAGTGGATCTGAGTCCAACGATCTTGTTTCAGATGATCTTGTTTCAGATGATCCTGACCCATGAGCGCCGGGCTACCAACCACGGACACCGTCGAGTTCACCGATGGTGGGGACCTGCGAATCCCGGCTGCTACCGCCAAGCAGTATTTCCCCAGTGATGCGCTGGTAGCCATGCAGCGGGGGAATGAACTCTGGCTCCTACCACTCACCGGGCCTGAGGGCGGCGGCCTCTTGCTCAAACAACGCAATGCTCAGGGTGATCGCTCAACCCTCATCTGGGAAGCTCTTCCTACTGACCCCCCGGTTGGCCAACGGCCAGCCGTCTGGGATGACAGCAATGGTGCCCTTCGGGTTGCCCTCTAACTGAAAGGTCGTTTCATGTCTTCAACTGACCAGCCCTCTCTCGTTTCCCGACCCCAGCCGGTGGGTGTCTTCACCCTGCCAGCTGGTTATTTCTTGATTCCCGCCGATTCAGATCTTGATGAGATCCGGGTGGGACTGTGCCAAGGGAAGCTTCCAAGCGAGTTCCCCGCCGAATTGAGTTTTTATCGCCTCGCCTTGGACGGTGATCTGGAAGCATCGATGGCGGCCATCTCTGGGGATGACCTGGTTGCCAGGGCCAATCGATTCCTCCTTGAGCCATCTCGAGATGAACTGGCTGTGCTGCTGCGTGAGTCCAGCGATGACCCATGTATGCATGCGCACATTGAGATGCTCGGGTTTGTGCTCGGACTTGCCCTGGACCCACCCGACCCATCCACAACCGACGGCGAATTTGCGGCCCAGTGTCACGCGGCGCGAGCGACCCTGGCATTGGAACGCGGCGATACATCGACTGCCATCGAAGAACTTGAAGCTGGAGCCCAGGCTGCCAATGAAGCGGGAACCGCTCTCACCGGTCAGATCCTTGGGCAATTGGCCAATGTGCAACTGGACGAGGGTGGGACCCAACGTGCTGGTGTGACTTTCCAAGCCGCCATCGACAACCTGGCGGGTACCGATCTGGTCCAGTCGTTGGCTGAACTGCACGTTTCGGCCGGAGCCATGTACCAAGAGATGTCTGAATCCGCTCCGCGATTGATGCAGAAAGCGATTGATCACTATCACTCAGCTCTTGCCCTGGTGACATCCAAAGTATCCCCAGAGACCGTTGCCATCGCTAACGCCAACCTGGGTCTGGCTTACATCACCATGCCGATGACCCAAGCTTCGGATCAGCTTCGGGTTGGAGTTGCTATCCAGAGCATGCGTGATGCCTTGGATTTCTTCACCCCCGAGAACAGCAAGGACCGTTGGTCAAGTACCCAGCTCAATCTGGCCAACGCTCTGGTGTATATGCCATCCAAGCATCAGGGCGAGAATATTGCCGAAGCAGTCGGGCTCTATGAAGGTGTGCTCCAGCATCGGGATCGTCACACCGATCCCGCCGGACGAGCTCGGGTGTTGGCCAACCAAGGTAACGCGCTAGCCCACCTCGGCATATTCGATGACTCGAAGGCGAAACTGCATGAAGCACGAGCCTTGTTCGAAGAACTTGAACAGGACGAGGCGGTTCGCTCGGTTCGCTCGGTCCTCGACGAGATCGCCCGTGAAGAGTCAAAGAAGCGGCAGTCAGTCCAATGACCACGGTTGAGGTTCCACAAGGTGAAGCAGGCGAGAAAGCTCAAGCTGGCGACTCCGGCCCAAGGAGTGAATCAGAAGCCGAGGAGCCGAGCGAGCTAGAGGTTCTGGCCTTGGCGGTTGACAAGGCCCAGCGTGGAGTCGACGAACTGGATGATGACGCCAAGGACGCTGCGCTCGAACTTAAGACGGCGTTGGAAGAGTTCCACAAGCCAGCCCTGTTGCAAATCGTTCGCACTCTCAAGGACGACCCCCGGGGTAAGGAACTCCTCTTCGACCTGGTCGATGAGCCAATGGTCAGGGCAGTTCTGGGCTTACACGGCATCATCCGCGCCGACCCTATGACCCGGGCTAACGCCGCTCTTGATTCGGTTCGGCCCTATCTTCAATCCCATGGTGGCGATGTCGAGTTGGTCAAGATCGAAGAGCGTGTTGCCTACGTGCGAATGCATGGTTCGTGCAATGGTTGCTCGATGTCGGCTGTGACCTTGCGCGACGGTGTCGAAGAAGCACTGGTCAACGGCATTGCCGAGATCGATAGTGTCGAAGCTTTGGAGGATGAGCCGACCGCAGCCTTCATCTCGCTGGACTCCATTGGCCGCAAGCCGCAGAAGAAGACTCTGGCCGAGCTGGGCTGGGTCGAAGGCCCCGAAGTTTCCGAGGTATCGGGCGATGCCATGCTCCGATTCGATGTGACCACCAATGCTGGTGACACTCAGAGTTTCATTGTCACCATGACTGACAATCGGCTAGCGGTGTTTCGCAACGAGTGTGTGCATCAAGGATTGAGCCTAGATGGTGGCATGGTCGATGACGGAATCATCATCTGCCCTTGGCATGGCTTCAAGTTTGAGGCCAGCTCAGGCGATTGTGTTTCCAACCCAGGGGCCCAGTTGCAGCAGGTGCCGACCCGAATCGAGAATGACCGCATTCTGGTTCAGGTTGAAGGGAACAAGCCTTGACCGAGACTGCTCCGCTGCCTGACAGCAACCCCGAAGAGTTGACGATCTCGCTCAGCGTGCGTCCCTCCAGTGCGCCTGGACCAAGGGCAGCGTCCAGCGGCATAGCCATGAGTGGCCCTGCTCGCCCAGCCGTCTGGATTGGTGCTCCGAGCGTTGGCGGTTTGACCCTGCCGGTGGCCATGCCGACTGCGGGCCACATGTATGCCCCCCGGGGGGTCTGGTTGGATGATGAGCGGTTGATCGTGTCTGATACGGGCAATCACCGTGTGCTCATCTGGAACAACAGCCAAGGCTTGGACAACCACGACGAAGCTGACCTGGTCCTAGGTCAGCCCGACTTCAATACGGAAGGGGCCCAGGCCGGCGGGCGTGGCAGCGAGAAGGGAATGCGACTGCCAACGGGCATTGTTGTGCATGATGGTCGGCTTCTGGTTGCTGATGCTTGGAACCATCGAATACTTGTTTGGGATTCGATTCCCACCCAGTCTGATCAAGCTCCCGACATGATCTTGGGTCAAGCCGACCTGTTTTCGGTTGATGAGAATCGAGGTGGCGGCTGCGGGCCGCTCGGTTTCTACTGGCCCTTCGGCATTGCCATGATTGATGGTTGGTTCTATGTTGCGGACACGGGCAATCGTCGTGTCGTGGCATGGCACGGGATCCCAACGCCAGACCAAGAACCCGATCTGGTCCTGGGCCAGGATCACGCCAATACCCGAGATGAGAACCGCGGTGAGATCGGTCCCAAGAGCTTCCGTTGGCCCCACGACATTGCTGGCATCAACGGAAAACTATTGATTGCCGATGCTGGCAACCACCGAATCCTCGGCTGGCAAGACGCCCCAAGGTCCGATGTGGACGCCAACAGCGTGCTGGGTCAAACCGACTTCGTCACCGGCTCGGAGTTCCCGTATGCTCCCCAGTCAGCGACTGCTTTACGTTTCCCCTATGCGGTGGAGATCGATGACGTCGCCCGTCTGGGATCCGATGCTCACCCAATGGCTGTAGCCGATACTGCGAACAACCGGATTCTGATCTGGGATGATGCCCCGTCGGACTCATCGGTTCCCGCTGACTGGGTTCTGGGTCAGCCAGACTTCGCCAGCAATGGGGAGAATCGATGGGACGTGGTGGCCCAAGACACGCTCTGCTGGCCCTACGGCTTGTCTTATCACAATGGCCGGCTCGCAATCACAGACTCGGGCAACAACCGAGTCATGATTTGGGACATGACGTGAACCGCGACGCGACATGAACTGCGAGATGACGTGAACGAGCTACTGGTGGCCGAACACATCAGTGTGACCGGTGTTGTCCAAGGAGTTGGCTTCCGTCCCTTCGTATATCAGCTCGCGACGGAGCTCGGTTTGCAGGGTCGGGTCGGGAATCGCGCTTCGGAAGTGTTCATCGAGATCGGCGGTTTGCCGGCTGTCATCGATGCCTTTGCTCAACGACTGGTCGACGATGCGCCACCACTGGCCCATGTGAACAACATTGTCCGGGTTGCCATGGACGAAGGTCTTGGGCATATGGATGATGGCTTCTCGATCGTGACTAGTGACGACCAATCCGGAACCCGCTCCCATGTTTCTCCTGATGCCGCCTCCTGTGACGAGTGTCTTGCCGAAATGCGTGATCCCACAAACCGGCGTTTCGAGCATGCTTTCATCACCTGCACCAACTGCGGGCCCCGATTCACCATCATTGTCGACCTTCCTTATGACCGGCCCCGAACGACGATGGCTTCGTTTCCCATGTGTGGAGCCTGCTCGCTGGAATACCAAGATCCGGCCAATCGCCGCTACCACGCTCAGCCAATCTCGTGCCATAGCTGTGGACCCGAACTGGAGTTTGTTTCGACTTCGCCTGGAGAGCAGCTTGAAGATGCAACGTCACCGTTGGCTCAGGCACAAGCCGCTCTAGCCCAGGGTGCCATTGTTGCGGTGAAGGGGACGGGTGGGTTCCAACTGGCATGTGACGCAACCAGCAACCGCGCTGTTGCTCTGCTTCGCCAAAGAAAACAGCGTCCAGACAAGCCTTTTGCCGTGATGGTCGCCGATATTTTCCAAGCGCGACTTTTGGCCGAGATTGGTGTGGAAGAAGAAGAGCAGCTTTGTTCATCAGCGGCACCAATCGTCTTGCTTAGGACGAAGCCAGACTCCTCGGTTTCACCACTGGTTGCGCCCGACAACCCCATGGTCGGGATCATGCTGGCTAACAATCCGGTCCACCACCTCCTACTGAACAACGACACACCGGTCCTGGTGATGACCAGCGGAAACGAGGGTGGCTCCCCGATTGTTTTCCAAGACCAAGACCTCTCTGGTCTCCTGCCCTTGGTTGATGCGGTTCTCACTCACAACCGAAGGATTCATGTGCCGTGCGATGACTCCGTTGTGCGAATTGTTGCTGGCAACCTCCTGCCGGTTCGCCGAGCGAGAGGTTATGCACCGATCCCTCTTAGCCTTCCTGAGGCTCGACGAAACGTCCTTGCTGTTGGCGCTGAACTGAAGAACACGTTCTGCCTGGTGTCGGCTTCGTTGACACAGGACGAGGAGGTCCCAACTCAAGCAACCCAATCGGCAGGGCTGGCGTGGACGAGCCAGCACATTGGCGACATGGGAAACCTTGAGACTCTCACATCGTTTGAGGCTCTGGCCCAGCAGTTTCAAATCATGTATGACGTCGAACTTGACCCTGGGTCGGACCTCCTGGTCGCAGACCTGCACCCCGGCTACCTGTCGACCCGCTGGGCCGAGAAGACCAGTGCCAGGACCGGAGTTCCGCTTCTCAAGGTTCAACACCATCACGCCCATGTGTGTGCCGTTATGGCCGAGCATCAGGTCGCTCCAGACACTCGGGTCCTCGGTTTTGCCTTCGATGGCACCGGCTTTGGGGAAGACGGATCAATATGGGGAGGCGAGGTCCTGGCGGTAACCGCCACTGACTATGAGCGGCTCGCTCATCTGGACACGGTGTTGCTGCCGGGGAGTGACGCGGCGGCACGAACCCCGTTTCGTAGTGCGTATGCGCACCTGCATGCTGCCAAGATCAGTCGGTCCGCGGCCTTAGCTCCCGTCGCCGCGCTGGATCGAATTGAGCGGAACCTGCTTGAGCGCCAGCTGGAAAGTGGCTTCGGGTGCACCAACACATCAAGCATGGGCCGCCTCTTTGATGCCGTTGCCTCCATTCTTGGCCTGCGTCAGCACATCAGCTTCGAGGCCCAAGCGGCTATCGAACTGGAGATTCTGGCTGCCCGTGTTGCTGGGGCACTACCTTCGACGGGCCGATTCCGGTTCACCCTGATCGACTCTGAGGACGCAGAGCCCTTACGGATTGACCCATCAGCCTTACTCCGAAACATGGTTCGAGACCTCGGTAATGGGGTTGATCGGGCCGAGCTCGCCTTCTCTTTCCATCGAGCTGTCGCCGATCTTGTGCTTGAGATCGCCCAGCGAACTCGGGAGCAAGTCGATAGTGAGATTGTCGTTCTTAGCGGGGGCGTGTTTCAGAATGCAGTCCTGACCTCGCTTTGTGTCGAATCGCTTGTCGGAGCAGGGTTTCAGCCCTTGACCCCTCGATTGCTTCCGGCCAATGATGGATGCCTCGCCCTTGGGCAGGCGTACATCGCTGCCAACACCACGTCCAGGCACTTCGTCACCCGCGGCCCGGATGCCGCATCACTCATCAACAGCCAATAGCTTGCGTAGGAAGAGGAGACCACTATGTGTTTAGCCGTTCCAGGAAAGGTCATGGATGTCCGCGATGATCGTGGCACCAGAATGGCCACCGTCAACTTTGATGGAATCGAGAAAGAAATCTGTCTGGCGTATCTTCCCGATATTGCTGTTGGCGAATATGTCATTGTTCACGTTGGTTTTGCCATCTCTCGTTTAGACGAAGACTCGGCTATGGAGACACTGGCAATGTTTCGTGAATTAGGAATCCTGGAAGAAGAGCTTGGGGTCGAATCCTCAGAAGCTGGGGCAGCATCATGAAGTATTTGGATGAGTTCAACGACCCAGAGCTGGCGAAGAAACTCTTTGCCGACATTGATCGGGTGACCACGAAGAGGTGGGCGATCATGGAGGTCTGCGGCGGCCAGACACATGCCATAATTCGCAACGGGATCGATCAATTGTTGAACGACAAAATTGAATTGATTCACGGACCAGGCTGTCCCGTGTGTGTGACCCCGCTCGGTGGCATTGATAAGGCGCTTGCCATCGCCTCACTACCCGACGTGATCTTTTGTTCATTCGGCGACATGATTCGAGTTCCTGGCAGCAATCGTGATCTGTTCCAAGTCCGGAGTGAGGGTGGTGATGTCCGTATCGTGTATTCGCCCTTGGATGCGGTGAAGTTGGCTGAGGAGAATCCTGACAAGGAAGTTGTCTTCTTCGCTATTGGCTTTGAAACCACAGCACCGGCAAATGCCATGTCAGTGCATCAGGCCAAGCAACGAGGGATCACCAACTTTTCTGTCCTGGTTAGCCACGTCCTGGTGCCACCAGCAATCGAGGCCATTGTTGACGCCGAGGACAGTCGTGTCGATGGCTTCTTGGCCGCTGGACATGTTTGCTCGATCATGGGAACCTGGCAATATGGCCCCCTGGTTGACAAGCATCAGGTGCCGATTGTGGTCACTGGTTTTGAGCCGTTAGATGTGCTCGAAGGGATTCGTCGGGTCGTCATCCAACTTGAAGAAGGCCGAGCTGAACTGGAGAACGCCTATCCACGGGTCGTTTCCGAAGAAGGAAATGTGCACGCCCAGACGTTGGTCGCAGAAGTGTTCGAAGTGTGCGACCGGATGTGGCGAGGTATTGGCGAGATCCCGCAAAGCGGATGGCGACTCGCACCGGCCTACCGAGAATTCGATGCCGAGCTCCGTTTCGATGTTGGGGCGATCGACTCACCAGAGTCCGAGTTGTGTCGCAGTGGTGAAGTCCTGCAAGGATTTATCAAACCAAATGAGTGCGAGGCTTTCGGCAAGGAGTGCACGCCCCGCAAACCTCTGGGTGCAACCATGGTTTCATCCGAGGGGGCCTGTGCCGCCTACTATCAGTACCGCCGGTTGGACGGCATTGAGGTCGAGGTTTCTGCCGGTGGCTGATAAGCCGAACTTCAATGGATGGTCATGCCCGTTGCCGTTGCGTGACTACGAACGGATTGTGATTGGTCATGGCGGCGGCGGCAAGTTGTCGGCGGAACTCGTTGAGCATCTCTTTCTGCCAGCCTTTGACGTAGGCGTATCCGAGGAGCTTCGTGACTCAGCCGTCATTGATCTTGGTACAGCCGGGCTGGCCGAGTCCGGCGGTCGTCTCGCCTTTTCCACCGATTCGTACGTCGTCCGTCCCTTGTTCTTTCCCGGAGGCAGCATTGGTGACCTTGCCATCAACGGCACGGTGAACGACGTGGCCATGAGTGGGGCTCAACCAATTGCCTTGAGCTCTGGCTTCATTTTGGAAGAAGGGTTGGAGATGGCGACGCTGGCTCGCGTAGCTAGCGACATGGGAACCGCAGCCAAGCTGGCTGGAGTTCGAGTCGTTACCGGTGATACCAAGGTGGTTGACGCCGGTCAAGCCGATGGGGTCTACATCAATACCGCGGGCATCGGCATCATCCCTGAAGGAGTTGATATCCGACCCGGCCGCGCTACACCTGGTGATGTGGTGATCTTGAGTGGCCCAATTGGAATGCATGGGGTGGCGGTCATGTCCAAGCGAGAAGGGCTGGAATTCGGCACAGAAATAGAATCTGACTCAGCCCCCCTCAACGGCTTGGTCGCAGACATGCTGGCGGTCAGCAAGGATCTGCATGTGCTCCGTGATCCAACCAGGGGTGGAGTCACCGCTTCGCTCTGCGAGATTGCCACTACGGCTGACGTCGGCATTGCCTACGAAGAGGCCTTGTTGCCGATCCCAGCCGAAGTGGCCGGGGCGTGCGCCTTCCTTGGCCTGGATGCCATGAGTGTCGCCAATGAAGGAAAGTTGGTGGCCATCGTGGCTCCAGAAGACGCGGATGCAGTCTTGGGAGCAATGCAAGCGAATGCCTACGGTCGCGAGGCTTGCATAATCGGCAAGGTGGTTGATGCCCACCACGGGGTCGTCGTAGCGAAAACAACATTTGGAGCGACCAGGGTGGTCGATCTCCAACTTGGTGAACAACTGCCGCGGATCTGCTGAGAACATGCAACTCGGGTTGATTCTTACCGCCTTCACTCTTGGCTTGCGTCACGGAGTCGATTGGGACCACATCGCTGCCATTGCTGACCTCAGCAGCTCGGCCCAGACGAGGAGAAAAGGCTTTGCCTTGTCGTTCTTGTACGCCCTTGGTCATGCGATGGTGGTCTTTCTCCTCGGCTTTCTTGCGGTTGTGTTTGGTGCCAGCCTCCCGTCGGGCGTCGATGCCTGGATGGGCCGATTCGTTGGGGTCACCCTGTTGGCAATGGGAGTCTGGATCATCTTTGACTTGCTTAGACGGGGACGGGAGTTTCGACTGCGGAGTCGTTGGATTCTTATCCTGGACGGCACCTTTCGTGGGTTGCGACGAGTACGTGATGCGTCCCATCGACGGCGAGTGGAAGTCAGTCATGTCCATGAGCACGAGCATGCTTCATCATCCAGCCACAGCGATAAGAGCGCTCATGACCACGCACACGCGGACCAGTACGCGGAGGACCAGTACGCGGACCAATCGGTAGCAGTACCGCAGCTAGCTGGACACAGGGGCTGGTCAAGAGTTTTCCCCCTTGGCCTTGGCCAGAGACACCGCCATCGCCACCAGCATGACCTGTCGCTTTCCAAGGACGTACTGACAAGCCCTGGCAACGGGACAGCCATTGGCATTGGTGCCCTGCACGGGGTCGGATTCGAAAGCCCGACGCAGATCGCCCTGTTTGTTGCGTCCACCTCAATGGTTGGCCTTGTCGATGGGCTTGCCCTACTGGCCGTCTGGGTGGTTGGCCTGGTCGTTGCCAATGCTTTTCTTGCCGGGCTTGCCAGTTTTGGTCTGCTGCAAGCCGAACGAAACTTCGCCGTCTATGCCGGGATAGCGGTTGCTGTTGGAGTTATCAGCATCGTGATGGGCATGCTGTTCCTCTTCGGATCGCCACCCTCGATTGATCTGGCGATGGCCTAGCGAGTCGCCTCCAGAATGTGACAATGCGTGGCCTCTTGGCCAGTCTGGGGCTCGCGGTTGGCAATCTCGGCCAATCGCTCCAGGTCAACTTGCATGGCTTGGAGGTCTTCGATCCGACGCTGTAGGTCGGTGGCATGGCTGGCGATGAGTCCTCGGACATGGTTACAAGGAGTCTCGCCACGGTCGCGAAGGTCGAGGATCTCTTTGATTTCACCAAGCCCGAATCCGACCGTTTGGGCCGACCGGATGAAGCGAAGCCGCTCAATAGTAGCGTTTGCATATTGGCGGTAGCCCGATGAGGTTCGCTCCGGTCGGGGTAGTAAGCCGACTTTTTCGTAGTAGCGAATGGTCTCGGGTGTGATCCCAATGGCGTCGGCTACTTCCCCAATTCGCATCCCACCATCATAGGGCCTTGACCTTGAAGTTGGCTTCAGGGTTTACAATTGGTGAATCCGGCGTGGGATGCGTCCGACGAAGGCAAGTCATCTGAAGGTAAGTCTCCTGGAGGCAGGTCTCGTGGAGGCAAGACGAGGAGTAGTTATGGAAACCGTAGAGATATCCGTACAAGGTATGAGCTGTGGAGGATGCGAAGAGCGCCTCTCCAATGCCTTGAACAAGACCGATGGTGTGAGCACCGCTCTGGCCGACCATGTCGGCGCCAAGGTCCGGGTCTTGTTCGACGCCGATCGGGTGAATGAAACTCAGCTGCGGGCCCAGATTGCGGCTTGCGGGTTTGATCCGGTGAGTAGCGACAAGCACGAATGAGCTCGGTAAAAGAGGCAGACCTGATTGAGGATGATTGGTTGAACCAGTCGCCGCGACGCGACGATGAAGGCTTAGCCCATCTACAGGTGAAGCTCGGTGGCATGCATTGTTCCTTCTGCGTCGGCACTATTGAGAAAGCGCTGAAGCGACGCGACGGGGTCGAAAATGTGTCGGTCTCACTCGCTCATTCTGAAGGTCTTGTCGGCTATGACCCCGATCGAATCCGGCCAGCTGAGCTAGTCAAGACCCTGCGAGATATTGGCTACATCGTTCGTGACCCGCGCAAGGTCCTTGGCTATGAAGAAGAGGAGGCCGAACTTCGACAAGAACGACGACGGTTCGTTGTTGGCCTTGGCCTGACCTTGATCACCTTGGCCTTCATGGCCTTTGCCTGGAGTGGGAATCCGCTGAAGGTTCAGATCTCTGGTGAGGACTGGTTGTTCGGGCCCTGGGTCCTCTTACTGTTCGCCCTGGTCACCATTTTTGTGGTGGCTAGGCCGATCCTGCACATGGCCGTAGCCTCGGGCCGGCGCGGGATCCTCAACCAACATGTGCTCCTGGAGGCGGGGGCTTTTGGAGGATTGCTCGGCGGTGTCCTTGGCTTGTTCTTTGTGCCGGAGACCTTTCCTCCGGGCGAGTTCTTGTCGGTAGCCGTCTTTATCAGCACCTATCACCTCTTGTCTGGCTACGCATCGACCCTGGTCAAGACGCGGTCCTCCCAAGCAGTTCAGCGGCTGCTGGAGTTGCAACCTGACACCGCGAGAGTTCTACGCGAAGGTACTGAGGTTGAGGTTCCACTTGATGAGGTTCTGGTCGGTGACCAGATTCGGGTGCGGCCCGGTGAACGTCTTGCGCTGGATGGAACCGTTACCAGCGGGTCATCTGCGGTGGATGAAGCCATGGTCACTGGTGAGCCGATCCCGGTAGAAAAGGTTGAGGGGTCGGAGGTAATCGGTGGCTCGATCAACCAGACCGGAACCCTGGTGTTCGTGGTCACCAAGGTCGGTGAGGACACGTTCTTGGCTCAAGTGGCTCGCCATATTGAACAAGCTCGTGCCCTCAAGCCAGGGATCATTCAACTGTTGGATCGAGTGTTGAAGTACTACGTCCCGGGAGTGTTGGTTGTGGCTGGGTTGGCTGCGGCTGGCTGGCTGGTGGTGCCGGTCCTCTTCGGTGGATCACCACGGGTGACTACGGCGGTCTTTGCCACCCTGGCAGTCCTGGTTATGGGGTACCCATGTGCGCTGGGAATGGCGACACCACTGGCCATGATGCGTGGTGGCGGCATGGCAGCGGAGAAGGGGATCCTGATGCGTTCGGGAGAGGCCTTCCAGGTATTTGGCCAGGTTAATCGAGTCCTTTTGGACAAGACCGGAACGATTACCGCGGGTAAACCTTCCGTCGTCTCAGTCGTGGCCGTACCGCAGTCTGGTTCTGGTTCTGGTTCTGGTTCTGGTTCTGGTTCTGAGTCTGAGTCTGGGGCAAGACTTTTGTCTCTCGCCGCCTCAGTTGAGCAGTCATCGGAGCATCCGCTTGCCCGGGCAGTGGTAGCCAGCGCCTTCGCCCAAGGTCTTGATCTGTTTGCTGTCGAAGAGTTCTCCTCAGAAACCAGTCAGGGAGTACTGGCCAAGGTCAATGGCGTTGCCGTACGGGTTGGCAAACCCGGTTGGCTTGAGGCATCTGGCATGTCGGTGGCCGAACTCGAAGGCGAGATTCGGATCATGGAAGAACAGGCGAATACGGTCATTGCTGTGGCGAGCGGGCAGGTGTTCCTTGGCCTGATTGCTATTGCCGATGAGATCAAACCTGATGCCCGTGAAGGGCTGGATCGCTTGCGTGCGGCAGGTCTCACTCCGGTCATGGTCACTGGCGACAATCACCGGACAGCGTTAGCGGTTGCCACCGCCGTTGGTATCGAAGACGTTCGGGCTGGCTTGCTTCCCCAGGACAAGGCTGATGCGGTCCGCACTTTTCAAGCTTCTGGGGACACGGTCCTCATGGTGGGGGACGGAATCAATGATGCACCCGCCCTTACCCAGGCCGACATTGGCATGGCCATCGGAGCTGGTACCGACATTGCCATTGAGTCCAGCGACATCGTCTTGATTTCCAACAAGCTCAGCAGTGTGGCTGATGCCAGGGACATTGCCACCAACAGCTACCGCAAGACCAAGCAGAACCTTGCCATCGCCTTCGCCTTCAACGGGATCGGGGTACCGGCCGCGGTCACAGGATTTGTTGGCCCGGTCTGGGCCATGTTGGCCATGATCACCTCGGTAAGCCTGGTGCTGGCGAACTCCTTTGGGACGAAGCTTCGACCTCGAAGCATTCCCATGGGACTCCGGTCGCTTTGGTCATGGATTCGCCTGTCGGTTGTTGATGTGGCCCAGAATGGCTTCGTCGGATGATGAGAGTCACTCGCTTGGTTAGGATCCTGCACTCATGAGTGAGCACACGACAGATCGGGTCCAACGATTTGCTCCATCCCAAGAAACGCTTGAGATGGAGGCGGTTCCCAGCGAGCAACTAGTGAATGGGTCACCCCAAACTGGCTGGAAGCTCTTGGCCTCATTGCCCAACCTTGACATCGGAGTTTGGGAGCATTCTCCTGGGACGTCCACCGATACCGAGGACGAAGAGGTGTTTGTTGTCCTATCTGGACGGGCCACAGTCCTGGTGCGCGACCAGCAGGGAATGGAAGTGGCGCGGCATGAGTTTTCTGGTGGCGATGTTGGGATTTTGGAGGAGGGTGCGTTGACGACCTGGATCGTGCATGAGACCCTCCGGAAAGTGTTCGTCGCCCGCAGTGAGTCTCAGCAACAGTGAATCTCGGCAACAGTGAGTCTCAGCAACAGTGAGTCTCAGCAATCCAGCTGAGGCTCAGAGCATTGAGTACCATTTCCAGTGACCGTAGGGGGTCAGTCGTGAGCGATTGTTGTGCAACCGAATCCACCCCAGATGAAAGCCCGGACCAGGGGTCAAGCTGTTGCGCCATCCCCGAAGGGGCCGCGTTTCCCTGTCCTCAGTGTGGAACCGAGGGGCCAGTTGTGGGGGAGCGCCCGGTTCAGCCTCATTGCCCAGAAGCGGTCGAAGGTGGCTGGCAATTCTGTGCCGAAGAGTCCTGCCCTGTCGTGTACTACCTGGAGGAACTGGTAGTAAGCCAAGGTGAGGTGAGAACTCAGGTCGGGAACAAGGCAACGAATATGCCCCTACCTGTTTGCTTCTGCTTCTCTCACACCGCCGAAGAGCTGGTAGCTGATAGGGATTCCCACGACGGCCAAAGCACCATCAAGGTGGCGATCAAGAAGGCCGTCAGCGAAGGCTTCTGCGCCTGTGAGCACCTCAACCCCTCAGGCCAATGCTGTCTACCGGACATTCATCGAGCCCTCAAGGGGTAGGAGTCAGCGAAGGGACTCCGGCCGGAGGGGCTAGGTCGGAGAGGGGTAGTGAAGCCCTAGCGGTCGGCCAAGAGTGCGGCCACTTCGTCCTGAGACGGGACCCTTCCGGAGAGGACGACCTCATCGTCCACCACCAGGGCGGGGGTCGACATCACTCCCCAGGATGCGATTTCTCCCGGGTCAGTAACTTTCTCGAACTGAGCATCGATAGCTAGTTCGCTGACCGCTGCTTGGGTAGCCTTTTCTAACGAGTCGCAGTTGGCACAGCCGGTACCAAGAATCTTGATATCCATTATTGGTTCTTTCTTTGGAGGTTTAATTTGGGAGGCTTGTGGGTTTGGGGAATCAGATGATGGCGTTGAAGAGGTAGCCGACGGCAATGATGCCCGACCCGACGACCCCGACATAGATGGCCAGGAGCTGGATCTTCAGAACTCGCCGGAGCAGGATCATTTCTGGCAGGGAGAGGGCGACAACCGCCATCATGAAGGAAAGAACGGTTCCCATACCGACCCCCTTGGCCGCCAATGCTTCAACCAGAGGCATGACTCCGGCCGCGTTGGAGTAGAGGGGGACACCGACCACGACTGCAATCGGCACGGCTAGTGGGTTGCCTGATCCGGCCCATCGAGCAAAAAAGTCTTCCGGGGCCCAGCCATGAATAGCAGCGCCAATGCCGATACCGACCAGGACGTAGGGCCAGACCTTCTTGAGAATGGTGGCAACCTCTTCTCGGCCTAGGGCGAACCGGTCCTCCCAGGGCATGTCGGAAGAGGGGACCACTGTCTTGCCTCGCAGCTTGGTTTCGAACACAAAGGGCTCGACCCATCGTTCCAGTCGGAGCTTGCCCAGGATGAAACCGCCCAGGATGGCGACCAGGAGACCAAAGCCGATGTACAAGGCCGTAATTTTGAACCCGAACAGGCCAAAGATCAAGACGATTGCCACCTCGTTCACCATGGGGCTTGCAATCAAGAAGCTGAGGGTGACACCCAGTGGGACGCCAGCAGCGACAAAGCCAATGAAGGCTGGTACAGCCGAACATGAGCAGAATGGAGTTACGACACCAAGACCGGCGGCGGCGACATTGCCAGCTCCCTCTCGTCGCCCTCCGAGCAATGCCCGAGTCCGTTCGATGGTGACGAAGCTTCGGACCACGGTGACGGCGAAGACAATGCCGCCAAGCAGCAAGAAGATTTTGGTGGTGTCAAAGAGAAAGAAATGCACCGCACTTCCGAGACGGGTTTCTTCGCTGAGACCTGCCACCTGGTAGATAAGCCAGTCCCAGGTGGGACGGTTCAACTTGTACAGCAGCCCCCAAAGGAGGGTCACAATTCCAAGCTTGCCCCAGAGCTGAGCGTTGCTGGTAGGGCTTGCTTTGGGCTTGGTGATCGTATTCATTGCAGACCCTCTGGGAGTGCGGAAGCGAGTAGGTCTTTGGGCTGACTGGTCAAGGCATAGTCGACCCATCGGCCACGCTTGGTGCCAACAATGAGGCCGGCCTCGCGCAGTATTTTGAGGTGGTAGGACAGGAGATTCGGAGCCAGGTCCATCTGGTCTTGGAGATGACAGTTGCAGCGGATTTCTGGCGACAACATCTCGAGGATGTCCAGCCGTGCCGGGTCGGCTAGCGCTTTGAATATCGCTACTCGCGACTCCAACGACAATAGTTCAAGAATATTCGAACTGTTCACAGAAGTAAGTATGACCCCTCAAGTGCTCATGTCAAGACATTTTGAACTATGGATTCCTCGATATTCCTCGGGGCAAAGCTCTCCT
>JAJRQY010000063.1 GCA_024280015.1 Actinomycetes bacterium | reverse complement strand
CTGTTGGGTGGTTACCGCCAGCGTGGCCGAAGCGGCAATGGCGGCATCTACCGCGTTCCCTCCGAGATCGATAGCACGAATTCCTGCAGCCGAAGCCAGATGATCAACGGTGCAGACCATGGCCCCCCGAGAGAATCGTTCAACTGATGCCCGCGACCGGTTGCTCATGCCGCTCCATCCAATTGCCAACGTCCATTCCACTGCCCACGCTCGGTGAGTACGCCACGTAAGAGGGCGGTGTCATCGGTCATGAGTCCATCAACCCCAAGATCAAGTAACCGGTGCATTTCTTTTTCGCTATTGATGGTCCACACGTGAACCTGCAGTCCCAGCTGCTGAAAGCCTTGTGTCAGGCGGCGGGTCAGCTTCATTCCCCAGACCTTCGGAGGAAGCTGGACACAGCCAAAGCCTGCGTTGAGAGCAGGAGTCAAACGCCGACGGGTACGCACAAGAAGGGCTAGCCGAGCGAGGCTGCGGGGTCCTGGAGAGGTGCACAGCCGCGGTCCCAGCTGGTTTCGCAGTGTGGCGATTCGCTGGTCACTGAAGGAACCAATGCCTACTCGGTCCAGCGCATTGTGTTTCTGCAAGGTGTTGGCGAGAAGATCGACAGACTCGTCGGCCTTTGGATCAATATTGAAGTGAGCGGACGGGAATTCCTCCAGCAACTGGTCCAGCGTCGGGATGCCATGCCCATCGCCAAGATCAACTGCCTGCAGGTCCGCCCACGTGTTGTGGGCGATCTGTCCCTCCAGACCTGAGACCCGCTCAAGCCCGGCGTCGTGGAACGCAACCAGTACGCCGTCCTTGCTGAGGTGGACGTCGGTTTCGAGGAACTGGTACCCCAAGGACCACGAATGAGCGAAGGCGCCGATGGTGTTTTCTGGCGCAACTCGATTGCCGCCCCGGTGGGCAAACGCCAGGGTCCCCGAATGCTCTAGATACGGCCAGGTCACAGAACCGGACCCTAGTACAGGGCGGCGCTACGGTGCAGGAGTGACCGCGAACCCCAAAGACGTGAATACCTCAAAGCCCCGTATTGATTCCCAGCTAGCACCCGGGACGGTACGGCTTGAGGTCGATGGCGAAATCGGCTGGTTGGTTTTTGACCACCAGGCTCGCCGAAACTCCATGACGCTGGCAATGTGGCAAGCGGTCCCTGCCCTTTGCGCTCAAGCAAGCAGCGACGAGTCGATTCGCGTCGTCGTGATGCGAGGTGCTGGAGAACGCGCCTTCGTCGCCGGGGCCGATATCAGCCAATTCTCCGAGCAGCGCACCCCAGATAGGGCCGATGCATACAGTCTGGCCACCGCGGCCGCGTCCACCGCAATTGAAGCCATTGCCAAGCCCGTCATCGCCATGATTCATGGTTACTGTATTGGTGGCGGCCTCGCCTTGGCCCTCGCCGCCGATGTCCGATACGCAGCAGAAGACTCCCAGTTTGCCCTGCCGCCAGCCAAGCTCGGGATCGGCTACGGGGCGGATGGGATTTCGGATCTCGTCGATCTTGTCGGCCCCTCGGTCACCAAGGAGATTATCTATACCGCCAACCTATTCGATGCATCAACCGCCCTGCGCTGGGGCTTGATCAACCAAACCGCAGCCAAGACTGACCTCGAAGCATTCGTACGTGCTCAATGCGCCACGATGGCGACGCTGGCACCTCTAAGTCAGCTAGCGGCGAAGATATCGGTGGCCAGTGTGTTAGCACCAGATGATGCGTCCCTGGCGCAACGCAGTGATCAAGCTATCGATGCGTGTATGCGAAGCTCGGACTATGCCGAAGGCGTCGAGGCCTTCCTAGCCAAGCGGTCTCCTGCATTCCGCGGTCACTAGGCCAGCACCGTTGTCGGCTCGGGTCAAGACTGTTGGCTTAGATGATTCTTGAGTCGTGGCCAGCCCAATATTCGTCCTTGAGAAGACGCTTGTAGAGCTTGCCGGTTGGATGACGAGGAAGCTCGTCACGGAAGTCAACAGAACGGGGGCACTTCACGTCAGCCAGTTGGGTCCGACAGTACGCAATCAACTCGCGCTCCAAGTCGGGCCCGGGCTCGACCCCATTCGCAACCTGAACAATGGCCTTCACTTCTTCGCCAAAGTCCTCGTTTGGCACACCGATCACGGCTACATCAAAAACCTTGGGATGCACGGTTAAGACGTTCTCCGCCTCTTGAGGATAGATGTTCACGCCACCAGAGATGATCATGTATGCCTTCCTGTCGGTCAGGTACAAGAAGCCGTCCTCATCCAGTTTGCCGACGTCGCCAAGTGTGCTCCATCCCTTCGGGTGCCGGGACTCGGCGGTCTTGGCCTTATCACCGTGATACTCAAAGGTTCCGCCGCCCTCGAAATAGATCGTGCCCTCATCACCAACGTTGGCCACGTCGTTACCGTTATCGCCGACAATATGCACAACACAGGAAATCGGCATCCCAACGGTTCCCTTGTGAGCCATCCACATATCGGAGTTGCAGTAGACAAAACCGTTACCCTCCGTGCCCGCGTAGTACTCATGAACAACAGGGCCCCACCAGTCGATGATCTGCTCCTTGACCGGGACCGGACACGGAGCAGCGGCATGAACAACCATCGTCAGGCTGGAAAGATCAGCTGCTTCACGGACGTCCTGGTCCAACTTAAGGATCCGAACAAACATGGTTGGGACAACCTGGGTATGGGTGACGGAAAATGTCTCAATGCACTGGAGGAACTCACCGGGATCGAAGTGTTCCATCACAAGCAATGTGGCCCCAAGGACGTGGGCTCCCATGCTAAAGCGCAAGGGTGCAGCATGGTAAAGAGGAGCAGGCGTGAGATAGGTGCTGGTGCTGTCCAGAGCCATTAGCAAGCTCAGCATGCCGGCCACGCCGTGTTCGGCTTCCTCCAGGGGAGCGTTGTCCATCTCCGGCAAGATGCCCTTCGGTCGCCCCGTAGTCCCAGAGCTATAGAGCATGTCGGTGCCGGCGACGCGCCCTTGGATAATCTCCGACGACGATGCCTGGACCGCATCTTCGTAGCTCTCATAGCCCTCAGCGGTACCGTCAATCATGAGCCTCATGCTGACGTTGGGCATGCGATTGACCAGCTCGGTGGCCGGAGCTTGTAGGTAGACCGAGGTGATGAAGGCCTTTGCTTCACAGTTGTCGATGATGTAAGCCATCTCATCGGGTGTGAGGCGGGTGCTCATGGCCGTATAGATCAACCCGGCGTAGTGCGCTCCCCAAACCAGCGGCATGAAGCGAATATGGTTCTCCAAGCAGAAGGCGACATGATCCCCAGGTCCGAATCCGGCATCATGAAAGAGTCTGGCGACCCTCCTAGCCTCCTCGTCCAGCTCGGCGTAGGAAAGACTCTTACCCGTACCGGACATGATTACAGCAGGTTGATCGGGCTGGTTCTCGACGAAGGCTCCTGGATACATGAAGGGAAGCTACAACAGGGCCGAGGCTTAGGACAATCCTGGGAGCAGGGCCACGCCAGAATACTGCACGGCATTCTCCAGCGCCCTGCTAGTGTCTTGCCCGATGAACGCTTCCAGCCGCCTCCTCCAGCTGCTGGCGGAACCCGAGGTTCAGCTGGACCGGGTTGCGGCAATTCTCGGCGGCCTTGGCGGTTGTCCGCACGGAGTCCATGCTCGCAAAGAGGAGGCGGTGCGCAGTCTTGAGGATCAGGTGGTCTCCACCTTCGATGAACTAGCTGCGGGCTTGTCTGAGCCAGCCGATGCTGATGCCGTGATCCAACATGTATTCGGTGAGCTTGGCTTTCGAGGTAACACCCGCGACTATTACAGTCCAGCCAATTCCACTATTCAGGATGTTCTTCGTTCCCGAACCGGCGTGCCATTGACCTTGTCGGTGGTGGCCATGGAAATAGGCCGGAGAGTCGGTGTCCAACTCCTTGCCATCGGTATGCCCGGTCATTTCCTACTGGCTGAACAACTGGCTGGCGGATCAACCGAAGTGAAGGGGGCCGAAGCGGACTTTGCCCGCTTGCCTTCTCGTTTCTTTGACCCATTTGCTGCTGGTCGAGAGATGGATGCCGCCCAATGCCAAGCAATCTTCGAACAATTGATGTCCGAGCAGTCCTTTGAAGCACAAATGCTGCAGCCGGTTGGCGCGGCATCAATTGCTGCTCGCATGCTTCAGAACCTTCGTGTGGTTTACCTGCGCCAAGGGGATGTCTCTCGCCTTGCTGATGTGCTTCAGGTACGAGTGGAGCTTCCGGGAATTGGGCGGGGCGAACGGCTGGAATACTCAAAGATTCTGGGAGCGCTTGGCCGATTTGACCAGGCCGCTGACCAGTTGGACCTGCTGGCCGAGCTCGAACCAGATCGAGCCGAGCATCATCTCGCCGCGGCCAAGCGGCATCGAGCCCGCCGTAACTAAGCTCAGTCGCCCCTGTCTTGGCTTCTTGTCTTGGCTTCTTGTCCTCAGCTGAGCTGGAGTTCGGGGTGCGGACGGAGGTGCCCAATGTCGTTGAGGCTCAGCACTGTCATGTGGCCCCGGCTGGAGAACATGAAGCGATTGATGCTGGAGTAATCCGGAGAGAAGAACATGGCTCCATCGAGACCGAGTACATGGGAGGCAACCGAGTTGATCACCCCTCCGTGGCAAACCAAGACGACACGATGCCCCCGGTGATTAGCAACGATTGCTTCGACTGATGTGCGGACAGCGGTATGAAAATCGTTGTGAGGGTCGAGTCGATCCTTGGCTATCCAGGCTTCCATCGCCCCAGGTTGCAACTTCAGTTCTTCCATCGGGATGTACTCACTGTCGCTGGCGTTGAACTCACGGATTCCCGGATCGACAACAGCCGGTATTCCCAGGCGTTCCGTCAGGGGTTCGCACGTTTGCTTGGCTCGGGCCATCGGGCTGACATAGACGGCGTCAATGGACTCTGTGCTCAGCCAGTTGGCCATGGCCTCAGCCTGGCGATGGCCAATAGTGGTGAGGCTGGGGTCCGCACCACCGGCAATGCCCTCGACCCGTTCCGGCCGTCCGTGCCGAACAATGATGAGCTCCACGTTTAGTCTCCGTATCCACCCCGTTGAGCTGATCCATCTGGCCAGCTGGTGAGTAGTCGGCCAAGCTTAGCGATCTGACCTTTGGGAAGAAAGGTGAGCCTGACCGCGTAGTAAGGCTTGGTTGAGTACCATCACTCGTGTGACTAGGCGAACCAAGATTATTGCCACTATTGGCCCAAAATCAGACGATGAAACAACCCTGCGAGCCATGATTGCCGCCGGAATGGACGTGGCCAGGCTCAACTTGTCTCACGGCACGATTGAAAAGGGTCTTGAACGGCTTCAGCGCATCAGGAAGCTGGCCCGAGAGGCTAATCGTCCTGTTGGGATTATGGCGGATCTGCCTGGACCGAAGGTTCGCTTGGGCACAATCGCCGAAGCGACTGTGCTCGGCGCAAACCAGGAGATCTTGCTTGAGCCCGGTGATGGTCCAAGCCAAGCAGATCGTTTCATGGTCGGCTACGAATCCCTACTGGAGGATGTCCGTGTTGGCGACAGGTTGGCTGTTGCTGACGGGGCCATCGTTATCGAGGTCATCGAGGTTTTGCCAAACGCCTTGAAGGCACACGTACTCTTTGGCGGAACGATTCAGGGCCGACCCGGCTTGCATATTCCCTCAGACCGGCTCAGAATCAGCACGCCAACAGCCACCGATCTCCGAATTCTCGATGCGTTTGTTGAGGCAGACGTTGACATGGTTGCCGTCTCCTTCGTGCGCTCAGCTCATGACATACGGCGTGTCGGTTTGGAGCCGGCGCCTCGCGGACCTCTGGTGATCGCCAAGATTGAAACTCGTGCGGCGGTCGAGAACCTGGACGGCATCATCTCTGCGTCCGGAGCAGTGATGGTGGCCCGAGGCGACCTCGGCGCCGAATGCAGCATCGAGGATCTCCCTCATCTTCAGAAGGACATTATTGGCCGTTGCATCGCTCTGGGACGTCCGGCCATTACCGCAACACAGATGCTGGAGTCCATGATCGCGGCACCGTCTCCAACCCGGGCCGAAGCTTCTGATGTCGCTAACGCCGTCTTTGATGGCACCAGTGCAGTGATGCTGTCAGGGGAAACCGCAATCGGAAACGACCCAGCCCGAGTAGTTGAGACCATGGCCCGCATTGCCGAGCGAGCCGACGAGCAGTTTGATCATGAGGGCTGGGCTCACCAGATGCGTCGCGATCGCTTGTCTGAGCCTCAGGGCGTCGATGCAGCCGTCACCGATGTGATGACCATGGCAACCTGGCGCGCAGCTACCGAGATGGGCGTCAAGACCATCATGTGTATCTCGCGTTCGGGATTTACGGTTCGGGCCATTTCTCGATTCCGCCCCGGAGCAAACATCCTAGGTTTCTCTCCCGAAGAGCGCACGGTTCGTCAACTCACCATGAGCTGGGGTGCGACACCAATCTTGATCGACAAGATTTCCAGCAACACCGAGAGCGTCGATCATGTTCTGAAACTGGCTCGAGAGCTCGGTCACGTTCGAAGTGGTGAAGTTGTTGCTGTTCTGGGAGGCAGCTCGGCCACAGTCGGGTCAACGGACACACTTCGCATGGCCCGGTGCCCCTAGCAAGGTGCTTAGGGTCAGGCAATCAAGCCAAGGAGCTTCTCGGTGACGAATCCAGCCCAAACGAGTAGCACTCGCCGTATCTCGGCTGCCTCCGCCCGCTTTGAGTCGTTGCGTCGACGGCTTCGCCGACCCAAGGTTGCCTTCGTCTTGTCTGGCGGCGGAAACCTGGGGGCGGTACAGGCTGGCATGCTTCGGGCCCTGTACGAACACGACATTGAGCCCGACGTGATTGTTGGCTGTTCGGTTGGGGCGATAAACGGTGCCGCCTTTGCGGCAGAGCCGAACCTGCGTGGGCTTCATCGGTTGGAACGGATCTGGTCAAGAATGGCCGATGGAGATCCCGACATCATGCCTAATCGGGGCTTGTTGCCGTTAGCGGTTCAACTGGCGCGCAAGGGAGACAGCCTCCACAGCCAGGATGGTTTGAAAGAGTTGCTTGAGTCGGAGCTGCTTGATGGCGACATCGACGATCTGGCGATCCCGTTCTCCTGTGTCGCTACCGACATGGCGACCTCCGAAGAACTCTGGTTTCAAGATGGCCCGCTCTTACCTGCACTTCTGGCCTCTGCCGCCCTGCCGGGGATTTTCCCGCCGGTGGAGATTGGAGGGCGTGCGTACTATGACGGAGGAGTGGTTCGAGAGGTTCCATTGCCGTCCGCGGTTGAGTTAGGGGCGACCAAAATCTATCTCTTACATCCAGGACACTTCGCCGCCAAGTCCATGGACCAGGTCATACGCCCCTTTGATGTCTTGATCCACGCCTATTGGACCGCACGAGCGAACCGGCTTCAAGACGAGATTGACAAGCTGCCAGACTCGATCGAATTGATCCGTCTACCGTCGGGCGAAATACCCGATCTCCGCTTCGATGATTTTTCCCACGGGCGTGAACTTACCCGGTTGGCTTACGAGGCATCAGATAGCTTTCTTGCGGCGGGAGTCATTGACCCCTCCGAGCCATCTTCGGCAGCAGTTTCCAGTTCGAGTGCTAACAAGGGCGTCCGGAATCTCTCCGGTGCTGAGGAGCAGGATCCAGGCGTAACCTAGACGGGTGACGTCAATCAATCTGAACCCGAACGGCCCACCAGAAACAGTCCTGCTTGGTGAGCCACCAGAGGCCGTTGCTGATCTAGCCGTTGCCCTCGCTCTACCGGAGGAGCAACGAAGAGAAGCGGTCAGCGAAGTGCTAGCCAGCTGGCCGACGTTCCTGGATGGGTGGGCCCGCCTTGGCGAGCTCGGTCGTGACCAGATGGAGTCCTACGCGGCGTTCCGCGTTGGTTATCACCGAGGCTTGGATGCCCTACGACAGAGTGGCTGGCGCGGCTCGGGCTATGTGCGTTGGGAGCACGAAGCGAACCGCGGTTTCCTTCGTGCCTTGGATGGGCTACAGCGAACCGCAGCGCTAATTGGTGAGGTGGACGAGGCTGAACGGTGCGCTCATTTCCTCAGCCAGCTCGATCCGAACTGGTCTGGCACGAGCCGAGAATGAACCGGCATCCCGCGCCGGAAGATCAACCCAACCAGAAGGATCACGTACTTTCGTTCGTGCCGGTCGGAGCGATCTTGACTGGAGGGGCCAGTCGTCGGTTCGGATCAGACAAGGCTCTGGCACTCTTGCCGGCGAATCGGGCCGGTGACCAACCTGCCCAAGAAGGCCAAGAAGGCCAAGAAGTGACCATGGGCGGCTCGATCGTGTCCGAGCTGCGGCTGGCCCTTACCGATCCTGTGGTTGCGGTCGGCGGTAGCGCCGGACACGCACTGGGAATTCCAGTGATTGCGGACCCCGAGCCTGACCTCGGTCCACTGGCTGGGCTTGCTTCGGTGCTTCGGTGGGCCGGTCGGGGCTTCGTCGTGGTCGTTCCTTGTGATGCTCCCCGTCTGCGAGCCAGCCACATCAGGCTCCTCGTCGAAGCCTCATGGCAGCAGCAGTTGGCAGTGCAGACAAAAGGTGGGACAAAGATCCCTCCCGCAGTGGTCGCCCTGGTGGGAGGCAAACCGCAACCAACATTTGGATGCTGGCCCGCCCAAGCAGGCATGGGGTTGCAACGAGCGGTGCGACGCGGCGAGCGGCGGATGATGGCGGCCCTGGACCACGTCTCCTGGGTTGGCGTGGAGATTGAGGCTGCTGCTCTTTCTGACGCGGATGACCCGGCGACCCTGAAGGCTCTCTGTGAGGACTTCGAGAGCTGACACTTCAGCCTGCTGCGAACTCCCTCCTGGAGCGACCGAGCGCTCTGCTTCTCGATGCAATACCATGAGCGGCTGTGTCCCTACCCCTCATAAACACTCAGGAAGAGTTTCTCGATATCCTCGGACAGGTTTGTGCCGCTGACCGGTACGCGTTGGATACCGAGTTCCATCGAGAACGCACCTATTACCCCCATGTTGCCCTGGTCCAACTGGCTTGGGATGGGGGACTCGCCCTCATTGACCCTCTCGCCGTCGACCTCTCGCCAATGGCAGAGTTGCTGGATGGTCCGGGCCTCTGTGTTATTCACGCGGCAGTCCAGGACCTGGAGGTTCTGGACCTGGTTTGTGGCACGGTTCCTGCCCAAATGCTCGATACCCAGATTGCTGCGGGGTTCGCTGGAGTCGCCACCGGCTCATTGCTGACCCTGCTTGACACGTTCTTAGGGGTGACGATTGCCAAGGGTGATCGCTTGACCGATTGGTCGCAACGGCCGCTGACAAGCGACCAACTGACCTATGCCGCTGGTGATGTGCTTCACCTGCTGGAGCTAGCGGACAAGATCACCGGACAGCTGGAGGAGAGCGGGCGGCTCCAGTGGGCCTATGAAGAGTCGGCCTTGGTTCGAGATCGTCCCCGTAACAAACGACCTCCTGAAGAAGCGATCAATCGAATCAAGGAGGCACGTTCCCTCAAAGGACGCACCTACCAGATTGCCTGTGAGATCGCGGCCTGGCGCGAGCGCAGGGCCGCAGCCATTGACATTCCTGTCCGGCAAGTCCTGCCTGACATCGCCGTCGTAGCAATCGCCCAGCAGACTCCGAGCAGTGTTGAGGCCCTGAAGAAGATTCGGGGACTAGATTCTCGCCATCTTCGCAAGGGAGCAGACCAGGAGCTGCTGAAGGCTGTTGAGCAAGGAAAGAAGTCCGAGCGAAAACCAAGCTCGTCGACTCGCAAGCCCGAGCTCTCGCGTGAGCTGCGACCGGTCGTGACCTTGGTGACCTCTTGGATTTCTCAGCTTGCCCGCGATCAGAAGCTTGATCCAGCGTTGCTGGCTACTCGAGCCGATGTAGAGACCCTCCTTCGGAAGGAAGAGGGTCGCTTGAGTCATGGTTGGCGAGCAGAACTGGTTGGTGAGCCAATCCAGGCGCTGGTTTCAGGCAAAGCCTCGCTGGCCTTTGAAGGCCACGGACAGCTAATTCTGGAGACCAGGAGCAATACCGCTTTCGATCACGAAGCGAATTGACAGCCTGCCTGCTTGTGTCGTGACACTCCTTCTCCGTGAGGAATCTGGCTCAATTGCGGAAATATCGGTCCGATCTTGGTGTTCGAACTACGTCTACGTCATGTAGCTACGTCTGATTGCATGTAGTACGCTCTTACGTGCCCTTATATCCCGATTCGCAGATCGCGTCCGGTCGACCTACACTGGCCCCTCGACCTGCCACCGGAGACTGATCGACGTCTCCACCGGCCACCGTTCTGTTCCGAGGAGTGTCCCATGAAGAAGGGGCGACACCGCCGATACGAAGAAGCCCGGGCGTTAAAGCGCAATGCGTTTGACGACCTTGATTCGCTGATGGACCGCATCGACGAAGATCCATTCGGGCTTCCCACCACTGACCAAGCTCACGGACCCCTGTCCGACGAGGATGACGACGAGTATGACGAGTAGCTAGGGCCAAGCCCAGCGAGCACTGTCCAGGCGGCGACACCGGCGGCTCAACCTAGAATGGCGAGAATTCTCCACCCGTTTGGTCGAGAATCTCGCCGAGTTCCACGATCTCGGACTCGAGGACGACACCGACGAAGACGCCTTCCTGGGTGGTTACCGCGATCATGTCGCTGTGGTGCTGGTCAAGAGCAACGACGGCGTCTCGAATGGACCAGGTTGGGAAGGCGGTAGGCATATCCGTACTCAGGATGTCCGCCACCGTGGTGTTGTCCCAGTCGTCTCGATCAACCTGCGAGCAGGCTTCGACCGAACACAGGCCGAGATACTCACTACCATCGACCACCGGCACCACTTGCACGCGGCGCCCGATGGCATGCAGCCAGACGAATTCTGACACGGTGGCATCGGGGGGAACGGTCAACACGTCAGTGGTCAGCGCAGCGGCGAGTGGCATGGTGAAGCGCTCCTCTAAGTGACCGAGCCGTTCAACTTGTTGACCGGCAGAGACCGAGGAACGACCAGCGACCAGTTGGGAGACTGCAGCAGCAATCAGGGCGGGAACAACGGCCGATCCGACTCCTTGACTCCCAATGCCTGATGTTGATTCGGCCACGAACATCACCGCAGCAATCGGCGTACGGTAGCCAGCGGCCAAGAAGGCGGCCAGGCCAAGGATTGGCCAAATCCGGTCTGGACTATCACCAAGGTTCAGCTCATCAAGGACCGAGGAGATAATGCGTCCTAGCAAGACCCCCTGAATGGCAAGCGGAATGAACAATCCGCCAGTGCCACCAGAACCGACCGTCACGGTTGTTGCTAGGGCTCGGAAGGCGAAGAGGAGCAGGATCAAGCCGAGTGTCGTCTCACCCGAAGCCAACCAGTCAATGACCCGGAAGCCGGGCCCGATAGTGAGTGGTTCGGAGAACAGTCGGTCAGAGGCGAAGGCCAGCAGGCCAAGCACAGCACCACCGAGTAGAGCGATCTGGATCGGATTGTTCGTCTTTGCGATTCGCTTAGCCCGACGAATGATTGAGGCGTAGACACGCCCGCCGAAGCCAGCCCCAACACCAATGGCGACGGCACCAAGTAGGTCACCGACACCGACACCACTTGCCGTGACCTGACCAAGCAGGGGATGCGGGTGGATGAAGGGGATGGAGATGAAGGTCAGGTAGCTTGCGGCGGAGGCCATGAGAGAAGGAAGCAGTGCTCGGTGGGCGATGTCATCGCGATAGGGCGCTTCTAGGGCAAACATGACCCCAGTCGCAGGTGCCTGGAAAATGGCGGCAACACCAGCCGCGGCTCCTGCGGTCAGCAGCAACTTGGCCGCATCGCGCCCCAACCATCGATCGAGCTTGCGCTGCATTTCCAACCCGAGAACGGAGCCGGTGTAGATGGCTGGCCCTTCAAGTCCAAGAGCTCCACCGAAGCCGATCGTGGTAGCACCAGCGATCAGACGGGCAGGCACAAGCCTTGCCGGCAGCTTTGGGTACCGGTCGTGATAGGCACTGATGTACTCATCGGAGGTGGACGGCGTTGCTCCACTCCCAAGAAAGCGGAGGGCGAGTGCAGCCAGGACGAGGCCAATCATTGGCATGAGAGCCTGAATCTCAATCGGAAGTTCGATGACCCGATCGAGTATGAGTTCGACCGTGACATATTCGAACACCGAGACCACCAAGGCGACCGAAATTCCAAGGCCAACAGCGGCAATGAGGAGCCGGGAACTCTTCCCACTGGGAAGTAGAGACTTGAGGAATCTGTTCATGAATTTGACCAAACGTCGGAGGTGGGTGATGTCTGCGTGGAGCGCACGGTGACGGGGACGCCATTCTGGTTAGCGGACAAAACAGCACGCTCGTCTTGTATGCGCCCTAGTTCGACGGCCGCCAAGTCATACACCTCTTGGCCAACCAGCTCGATGAGTTCGTCCTTGCTCTGCACGTACAGCGCTCGAGTCGAGGTGTATGCCTCTGGAGCTTCGATACACCACCAGTTGAACTCTTCCCCGCCATCACCCCAGTCATGACGTTCCCACGCTCGGACAAAGACGGTGTCGCGGCCATGATCATCGGTGTGGATATCGAGCCGGATTGGAACCTGCCAGCAAACATCTGGCTTCCAATCCAGTGGCCGTTCGTCGCGCGCAAGAGCAGCTCGATGCAAAGCGCATCCCGCTCCACCTTCAAAGCCAGCTCGGTTCAAGAAGATGCAAGCTCCCTCGGCTTTTCGTGTCACCCAGTCGCCATCCTTGTTCTTCTTGAACGGCCCACCCTTGCGAATCGAGCGCTTGCGATACTGCCACTGGTCTGCGGTCAAAAGAGCAGCAAAGCCGGCGACGTTATCCAAATCTTCTTGATCGACGAAGTGGGCGCCGTGAACGCAACACCCGAGAGACTCGGTGTGGTCGGGCTCTGGCTCGATGGACTGGCAGCCGTTGCCATAGATGCACTGGAAATCCGACAAGAAGAAGGTCGCGTCGAACAGCCAGAGCTCACCGGCTTCGTCTCGAACCGAGACCCATCGATGGCCATCTTGGGGTGGGAGGTTCGCGGTCATTGCCAACGCCAACGGTTGGCGATTTGGGCCTTGCAGTGGCCAGAAGATTCAGTCGAACAACACACCGAAGCCAGACTAGCGGGCACACTGGACTCCGTGGACCAACTCAAGAACGAACTAGAGGATTTGTTGAGCCCAGAACAGGTGCGATCCGACCAGGTCGAACTTGGTCTCTACCGGGCTGATGCTTCCACCTTTGATCTTGGCGCTGCCGGTTTGGTTTGCCTGCCTCACAACACCAGCGATGTGCAAGCCATCGTGAAAGCCTGCGTCCGGCACGGTCGTCCCCTTGTTGCCCGCGGTGGCGGAACGGGCTTGGCCGGGGGCGCCATTCCCTGCGGTGACCGTCCAGTTGTCATCGCCCTGAGCGGCTTGGACCAGATCCTTGAGGTTGATGTCGAAGCAAGATTGGCCTGGGTAGAGCCGGGTGTCATCAACCTTGACCTCACCAAGCACCTGACTCCCCTCGGGTTTCATTTTGCTCCTGACCCGTCAAGCCAGATGGCAAGCACCCTTGGCGGCAATGTTGCCAACAACTCAGGGGGTCCGCACTGCTTGGCCTATGGGATCACCAACGCCCACGTCCTGGCTATTGAACTGGTGCTACCAGACGGACAGGTTGGCATGATCGGCTCGGTGGAAGGCGATGCGCCAGGCTATGACCTGCGCGGTGTTGTTGTTGGATCCGAAGGCATGCTTGGCATCGCAACACGAATCGCGGTCAAGATCACCCCAAATCCACCAGCAATTGCCACCCTTCTTGGAGCGTTTGCAACGGTCACCGAGGCGGCCCAGGCTGTCACCGCCGTTATTGGCGACGGATTGATTCCTGCCGCCATTGAACTGATGGATCGCAATGCAATCAAGTTGATTGAAGACTTCGTGCATGCTGGCTATCCCCTGGATGCCGAAGCGGTGATCCTTCTGGAACTCGATGGCCTGGCAGACGGGGTCGAAGCCATGTCGGCTCAGGCCGGCCAGATCATGCTGGATGCTGGCGCAATCTCGGTCCGATCTGCTGCTGATGATGTTGAGCGTGCCTTGCTTTGGAAAGGTCGCAAGGCGGCGTTTGGAGCAATCTCTCAGGCCCAACCCGACTACTACCTCAATGACACCGTGGTTCCGCGTACTCGCCTCGTCGAGGTCCTGGAGTCCATCTATGAGATTGCCGCTCGCTATGACCTGATGGTTATCAACGTGTTTCATGCCGGTGATGGAAATCTCCACCCAATCCTGGCCTTTGACTCCCGCGACCCTGGCCGCCTCGAACAGGTTCACAAGGCAGGCCGAGAGATCGTCGAAGCATCAATGGCTGCTGGCGGTGTATTGAGCGGTGAACATGGCATTGGGGTAGAAAAGCAGGCATACATGTCACTGATGTTCAGCCCCATTGATCTGGCCCAGCAGGACCTTCTGCGAACGACCTTTGATCCCAACGGGCTCTCCAACCCTGGCAAAGTCCTTCCAACCGGTGCTACGTGTGCGGAGCTCCAACAGATGCATACCGTTCCCGAAGGGATCTGGGTATGACGATGCTTGAACGCTTTGCCACTGAGGTCGGCGCAACGGACCCCGTGAGCTGTGTTGGGGGGCGGACCCAATGGGATCAGGCGGGCATCGCTGATGCGTCGGCCAGAGAAGTTTCGGCCCCAACGGGAGTGGTCGAGATTGTTCCCGAAGAAATGATCGTCAGGGTCCGCGCAGGAACCCCGCTGGTCGAGCTCCACCAGGCCTTGGCCGAAGTCAAGCAACGGGTGGCATTGCCGAGTCCCGCTGAGCTTGGCGCCGAACGCTTTGCTGGCACCGTCGGTGGAGCGTTAGCTGTTGCTCATGGAGGATGGCGTCAACTATGTCTTGGCCCGCCGCGCGACTCGGTGATGGAAGTCACGTACGTGACCGCAGCGGGTGAGCTCAGCAAGTCCGGGGGAGCAGTAGTCAAGAACGTGTCGGGCTTTGATATTTGTCGCTTGTTGGTCGGGGCCCACGGAACTCTGGGTTTCATGGCCGAGTTTGTTCTGCGAGCATCGCCGGTTCCTGAGGCATCACAATGGTTTCGTCGGGAGCTTGAGCAGGGCGACAAGCTCCCGAACCGTGTTCAGGACGCCATTCACGCACCGGGGTCAATCCTGTGCACAGGTAGCCACGTATTTGTTCTCCTAGAAGGCCACCCGGCCGATGTCGCCGCCGATCGCACGGTCCTGTCCGGACTCGGTTTCAGCGAGATGGCCGAGGACCCACCTCGACTTGGACGCAACCACTGGTCGGCTCGACGCGGAAGTGAGCTGGCACGAGGCCAAGAATCTGGTTTGGAGTTTGTTGGCCTTACGGGAACTGGCATGCTGACTGCGAATTCTGAGACTGTCCCCGCTTCGACCCTCAGTCCTGTTGCCGCCAGCATGAATCGCAGGTTGAAAGAACGGTTCGACCCCACCGGCAGGCTTAACCCAGGTCGCGATCCGCTATTTGGAATCACCGTCAACCAAGAGACGTCTTCATGACTGAAGCAAAGGGATCCCGCACCATGACACAATCGCCGGTTTCGCTTGGTTTGGATCCGGATGATCTTGCCAGTTGTGTGAGTTGTGGCCTGTGTCTGCCTCACTGCCCCACGTATCGGGTCACCAGGGAGGAAGGATCATCTCCTCGGGGTCGCATCGCCGCCATGCGAGAGATCCAGGACCGGGGAGCACCTATTACTGATCGATTCGTGGAGATGATCGATACTTGCGTGCAGTGCCGGGGCTGCGAAACGGCGTGCCCATCGACGGTTCCTTATGGACGCCTGGTTGAACAGACCATTGATGCCCTTACTGAGCAGGGACATCAGGTGTCACCGCGTTGGCTACGGATTGCCTTGCAACCACTGCGATTCCGTCCGCTCTTGAGCGCAGGGTCAACCATCCTTGCCCTGGTCCAGAGGCTGGGCGTCCCCACCGACCGGTTGGGCATTCCCGCGCTGACTGTACGTCGCCAACCTTTGGTGGCGACAGGCACCGACGTCTGGCTCCATCGCGGCTGTGTCATGGACACGTGGTACCGACCCGTGCACCAAGCAACGGTTGATGTGTTGGGCTTGATGGGATTCGGTGTTGCCATGCCCGAGCGCGGGGCGGACTGCTGTGGGGCGCTCCATCATCATGCGGGAGACAAGAAGGCAGCGCTATCTCTGGCCATCCGCACCATGAACGGGTTCCCTGGGGACGGCCCAATCATTGTTGATTCGGCTGGTTGTGGAGCGGCCATGAAAGAGTACGGGGTACTGCTAGGCACGGAGGAAGCGAAGGCCTTCTCCGTGCGGGTTTATGACGTGCACGAATTCATCGAAGACAACCACGAGCGGCTACCAGCACTGACGGGCCGGGCACCGTGGAGCGGAACAGTAGTCGTGCAGGACCCCTGTCACCTTCGTCATGTCCAGAAGACTCACGATTCGGTTCGCTCCCTACTGCAACGCTTCGGGGACGTTGGCGTCTTGGACTATGAGGGTTTGTGTTGTGGTGCTGGAGGCTCATTCTCCCTCCAGCACCCTGATTTGGCCGACGGGATACGCCAGCGCAAGGAGGCCTCAATTGAGCGGAGCGGAGCGACGATTGTGGCCAGCGCTAATCCCGGGTGTTCCGGATTTCTTCAGCAAGCAGGCACAACGACCGAGCACCCCATGATCCTGGTGGCCCAAGCATTAGGTGCTTGACCGGAATTGGGTCGAGTGTGGCTGGTGATCTGGGTGGAAGTACCCAGATCGCTGAGACTTTGGTCAGATGGCTCAAGGATAATTGCCTGTCGCGCCGATACTCCAACTGACCGGAGGATCGTTGCCATCAGTACAGATAATGCTCGACGCAGGGCCGACAAAGCGCCCGATTTGAATTGCAGTTTTGACCTAACCGACACCGTTGTGTCCGTTAGCGCTGCTTTCGCCGCTTTCTATCAGTGCACCGAGAGTGATCTGTTGGGCTGCGGACTCGATGATCTTGGGCCTGGTGCGCTGCACCGCGATATTGAAGAAGCGCGTGACTGTGCCCGACTGCTGAGCATTGACAACCCGGTCTCCTCTCGGGAGATTCAAGGCCTGGATCATCGTGGCCGTCGGTATTGGATTCGCTGGACCCAGCGGGTTCTTCTGAGTGACGAAGGATGGCAGCGAGGGTTCGAGTTGAGCGGCCGAGACATCACCCGGGAGCGAATGGCCGAAGAAGAAGCGGCCTACCAAGCATCATGCGACCCGCTGACCGGTGTTCTCAATCGTCAAGCCTTCACCCACAAGGCCGAGGAGGGCATTGCTGACGCAGCCTTACGGCAGGTGCCACTCGGACTGTTGGTCGCCGACATCTCCAGCATTGTCGAGATGGTCAGCGCCACGGGCTCAGGCTCGGGCAACCGAATTCGGGAAGAAGTGGCCGAACGGATTGTCGCCACATTCCGAAGTACCGACTCCGTTGGTCGCATCGACAACGACCGTTTCGCCGTGCTTTGCCCCGACTTGCGTGGCGGGGGAGCAGTCCGAACCCTGGTAAAGAGGCTGGAATACATCGTTGGTGAGCCGATGGTGGGCCTCAAAAACATTTCGGTTCAGACTGACTGTGCCTGGGTCATGACGAGGGGCGATGACACGATCGCCGAACTACTGGATCAACTGGAGACCCAACTTTCCGGCAAGCCTGCGCCTGTCGAGGCTGGCTAATCGAGTTCTCCCTCGTGGAGGTGCTCGTTGCGGAGCCTTCAACCGTCCGTCTTCGCCGCCTAGTCAGTGTCGATGACGTTGGGACCCAAGACGTGAGAAAGACCTCGAGCCGCCGTTGCCCGGTGATGTCCATCAAGCTCGTTGATCCGTTGCACTAGGCTGATCAAACGAGCGAACGAGCGGTTGTCAAACAACAAGGCTACGCGGGGCAGTTCAACATGATCGCCATCACGCAACTCGGTCTGGCTGACATCGGCGGGTTCGATCTCTCCTCCACGAAGGATGCCGGCGTATTCCTGGTTCAGGGTTTGCAACGCGCCGTCGCTCAAAGCCCGATTGAGTCGGATGATGAGGCGCTTACCCACGAACCGCATGGAGTGATAGCAAGAGTAGAACTCACAAAGGTACTCAGCGGCAGCCGCGGGATCACTGGTGTGGAAGTACAAGTCTTGGTCTGCTTCATTCACCAAGCCAGCAGCAATCAGTTCCTGCTCAACAAAATTTGACCAACCTTTCCAGTAGCTGGAGTCAGGATGGTCCATCAAGACAATTGGGGCTGGGGCACTCTTGCCGGTCTGTAATAGCGTTAGCAGCTCAAAGCTCTCATCCATGGTCCCGAACCCGCCCGGGAACAGGGCAAAGGCGTCAGTTTCCTTCATGAAGAAGAGTTTGCGGGTGAAGAAATAGCGGAACACGGCAAGTTTCTCGTCGCCCTCAATGATGTCAGCCGCCTTGGCCTCAAACGGCAAAACAATACTCACACCGAAGCTGTTCTCGATTCCAGCTCCCTCGATGGCAGCCGTCATGATGCCCGGTCCGGCCCCGCTAATGATCATCCAGTCAAGTTCGGCCATGTGGCGGCTGAAGGCCACGGCTAGGTCATAGTCAGGCGATCCCGCTCGGGTTCGTGCTGACCCGAAGACGGTTACCTTGGCTCGATCCTGATGTTGGGAGAAGACCTTGTAAGCATTCAGCATTTCAGCCATTGTCTGGCTGGCAATCTTCAGCTCCAGCCGGTCAACGTTTGCCTCGTCCATCTGTAGCGCGGTCACGACCATCTTGCGAATCAAGTCATCGTTCTTATCCGTACCAACGGAGGCGACAAGCTCGGTTATCAAGCGATCAATGGGGCCCTCGCCGTAGGTGGTGGTAGCTCGCGGGGAATTCATTTGGACGACAGTAGCGCTCCGGGCCTGCCGTACAGTGTCGTTCGCTGCACAAGCGGTCGACCAAGCGGCTTGACGATGTCTTCGAAGTCTGCGGCCGTCATCCCCTGACCATGGGCAGCCCCAGCCGCTCGTGAGATATTCTCATCCATCAGGGTTCCGCCGAGGTCGTTGCAACCGCTTTGGAGAAGCTGTCGCACGCTGTCAACGCCAATCTTGACCCAACCGGACTGGATATTGTCGATCGTTCCTCGGTAGGCGATCCGAGCAATGGCATGAATAAGCAGATTCTCCCGGAACGTTGGTCCTCGGCGCGACATCTTGCGCAGATACAAGGGGGAGGCCATATGAACGAAAGGCAAGCCAACAAACTCGGTAAACCCGCCAGTCTCCAATTGCAGATCCCTGGTAGTGAGAAAGTGGTTGACCCAATGCTGAGGCAGTTCGACCGAGCCGAACATCATGGTGATGTTGGAGGCCAGCCCAACCTGGTGGGCTGTCCGGTGCACCTCCAGCCACTCCTCGGATGTGATCTTGTCCGGGCACAGCACTTTGCGGACATCATCGTCAAGGATCTCTGCCGCCGTACCCGGCAGGGATCGAAGCCCAGCATCCATTGCTCTTCGCAAGTATCCATCCAACGGCTCACCCAGGCGTCGCGATCCCTCAAGCACTTCTAAGGCGGTGAAGCCGTGGATATGAATGTCGGGAGCAACATCTTTGACCGCCTGGGCGACATCGATGTAGTAGTTACCGTCAAAGTCGGGATGGATACCACCCTGGAGGCAGACCTCAGTCGCTCCAAGTGCAACGGCCTCAATGACACGCTCTTGCATCTGTTCCAAGCTGAGCAGGTAGGGCTTGCCCCGCAGGTTCAAGCTGAGCGGACCCTTGGAGAAGCCACAGAAGCGGCATTTGTAGGTGCAAACATTGGTGTAGTTGATATTGCGATTGTTGACATAGGTGATGTCGTCACCAACAGCCTGCTGACGCAGTTCGTCAGCCAACCTGGCAACAGCGGTGACCTCGGAGCCTCGGGCAGAGAACAAGACCATCAGCTCATCAAAGCTCGTTGTCTGTCCAGATCGAATTCCCTCGATCATTTCGGCCACTCGTCCAGTTGTTGCTGCCGGTCCCTCAATCAGATTGGGGGGAGTAGCTGGTGCACCGGAGTACCACTGGGTAGAGCGGTCACCAATGAGGACGACATCAGCGCCGTCATCACCCTGGGAGACAAACTCGGCCTTCTCGGGGAAAACAGCTCCTGGATCATCCCGGGCCAGCATCTCGGAGTCGGCGCGATCTAGCACCGGAAAGATCAGGTCGTTGTGCAGCCAGCCTCGCTTGGAATCCAGCGCCGCCTCGTCGGGCAACGCACTGGCTGCGTACTCGGGATAGATGGTGAGTCGAGGGGCAAGCATGAACCCATTTGATTCGCTGACGTCGCGCAAAAGGTCGAGGTCGGGCCAGGGCCGCTCCGGGTTGACATGATCGGCGGTGACGGGAGAGACGCCACCCCAGTCATCGATACCAGCCCTCAGCAGGACACCGAAGTCATCGCTCAGGTTTGGTGGTGCTTGCAGGTGGATCTCGGCAGGCAGGATGAGGCGTGCCATGGCAATTGCCCGCAGGTAGTCGTCGCTGGGGCAGGCCTGGTGCTTCCACATGGCCGTTCCGTCTTTTGGCATGAAGTTCTGGACAATGACTTCTTGCACATGGCCGTGCAACCGGTGACTGTCGGCTATGGCAACCAGGGCTTGGATCCGGTCCTGCTCGTTCTCGCCGATTCCAACCAGGATTCCGGTGGTGAAGGGGATCTGCAAGCGGCCAGCGTGATCAAGGGCGGCTAGACGGCGCGCCGGTGCCTTGTCTGGTGCCCCACGGTGACAATCCAGGTCATCTCGCAAGGACTCGATCATCATTCCCTGGCCGGGGGCAACGGTGCGAAGAAGGGCAAGCTCGTCCTCATGCAAGGCTCCAGCATTGGCGTGGGGGAGCAGACCAGTTTCGGTCAATACCAGCTTGGCCATAGCAGCCAGGTACTCAATGGTCGAGGCATAGCCTCGCTCGGCCAACCATTGGGCAGCCTCTGGATAGCGAAGCTCGGGACGTTCACCCAGCGTGAACAGCGCTTCGTGGCATCCAGCACGGGCTCCACGTTTGGCGATTCGTAAGACCTCGTGCGGTTCAAGGAAAGGAGCGTCAAGCCGCGCCGGTGGCTGAGCGAAGGTGCAATAGCCACACTTGTCCTGACACAACATGGTCAGGGGAATAAAGACCTTCGGGGAGAAGGTCACCCGGTTGCCAAATTGTGCATCACGTTTGGCTCGGGCCGCGGTCATCAATTCGTTGGTCAGCCAGGCGCTGAGCCCAGAGGGATCAAGCTCAACATCGGTCATCGCTGGTGAGGGAATGTCGATTGTCATGAGAGCTCCTCGGAGGTGGGCGAGACCAGTTCAAAGCCTGGTTGACTACGGATCTGGTGGGGCAGAACCTCTGATTGACATGAGGGGCATTCAAGTCGCTGAACGACTGGTGTTCCACAGGCTTCGTGTATAAGCACGGTTGGCGGTTGGCCGTCGGTGTACCAGCGGTCGCCCCAGCCCATGAGGGCGACCAGGGCCGGAGAAAGGTCGGCACCCTTAGCCGTGAGATGGTATTCGTAGCGAGTTGGCTTGTGCTGGTACGGAACCTTCTCTAAGACATCGTGCTCGACCAACTTGCTAAGGCGGTCAGACAAGATGTTTCGAGCAATGTCGAGGTCGGCTTGCATCTCTCCGAAGCGGCGAACCCCTCGAAAGACGTTGCGCAAAATCAGCAGTGTCCAGCGATCACTGATGACGGCGAGTGTTGCTTGGATGGAGCAACCGTCAGTTTCACTATGGGGTGGGGCTAGAGCAACCATGTCGCCAAGCTAGACCAGATGGGTTTCGATTTGCAACTTATAGGTTGTGATTTGCTACTGAGCCACTTGGACCGGAACAGCAACACCAAAGGAAACCAAGACTGCTTGGCTCTACTTGACGTCGCTGGCTACGGGGAGGAGCAGATCCAAGCTCGCTCCGGCTTGGGGATCACAGAACCAGATTTTTGCCCCGCGGTCGCCGTCATGGGTCAGGTCCAAATAGTTGTAGCTGGCCAAGACTTGAGACCGAAACTGGTCGACAAGGTCTGACGCCACCAGTGCTACTGCGCACCCGGCGAAGCCTCCACCCGTCATCCGAGCGCCAAGGCAACCGGGAGCCTCACGAGCAGCTTTCACAATCTGGTCCAGTGCAGGTGATGACACCTCGAACTGGTCCCGCAGGCTGTCATGGCTTTGGTTCATGAGGGTTCCAAGCAGGGCCGTATCGCCCGCCTCCATAGCGCCAACCGCGGCAAGGGTGCGCTCATTCTCACTAATCACGTGAGCGGCACGCTGATAGCCAACCTGGTCCTCTGCTGACAGGCGAGCAAGGTCTTGCATTGTTGCATCACGTAGTGAGACGAGCCCGAGTTCAGCGGCCGTCCTCTCACACGTCGCCCGACGCTCGGCGTAGGCAACATCAACCAGACGTCGACGGGTGCCCGTGTCCATGACCGCGATTGTGACGTTGTCTGGCAGTCGAGTCTTGGTCAGGGTGAGTTCTCTGCAGTCCAAAAGTCCGGCGTGGCCGTTGACAGCACCAGCAGAAATGAACTGGTCCATGATGCCCGTTGGGATACCAACGAAGTCAGTTTCTGCCTGCTGGCCAACCTCGGCCACTTGAAGAGGTGCCCACTGGATGCCATTGAGATGGAGGACAACCTTGGCCACCGCGACCTCAATCGCAGCCGAGGACGACAGGCTGGCACCGGCAGGGATATCGCTCGCAACCTTGCCTCGCCATCCGCCGGCGGGGATGCCTTGGGCCTCCAGTAGCCACAGCACACCGGCAATCGGCAGCGCCCACTCGGCTAGCTCGTGATTCGGCTTGTCGGTCCGGATTCGGGCCGACCCGAAACCCTCCGAACGGATCTCGACCCGGTGTGGCTCAAGGTAGGAACTTACGGCAATCACCGTGTCGAAGGGAAGTGCCATTGGCAGGCAGAAGCCGTCGTTATAGTCGGTGTGCTCACCAATGATGTTCACTCGACCTGGTGCCCGCATGGCGAACATTGGTTCACCCCAGCACGCTCGATGGGCTTGAACTGCCCGCTGGTTCGCCGTCTCGATTGCTTCGGTGATCACCGGGCAAGCGTAATCGCCAGCCGCCACCTGCCCATGGGTGCTCTTACTCGCTCCGCTACCCAAATTGCTCAGTCCCGCCGTATCAGTCCCGCCTGAATGCCTCAGCTCTATGCGAGTTTGTCAGTGCTGATCCGGTAGTCATATCGATGAGCCTCGGTCATGCCCAGGCGTTGATACAGCGAGATCGCGCCCTCATTGTCGGGAGCGACCTGGAGCCAGACCTGAGAAGCTCCAGCGTCGATGCCTCGTCGTACCAACTCATTGATCACGAAGCTGGCAACTCCTTGACGCCGCGCCGCTGGCACGGTCACCATGGCAAAGAGACCGAGCCATTCCTGGTCAAGCGTTGACATGGCCGCACCCAATGGGGCACCTTCCACATCGGAGACAATGACACACTGTTGGGGCAGCCCAGTCTCAGTAATCTCCGAAAGCCGGTCGGCATCGGCTACCAGGTCAGCGAACATCGGTGGCGGCTCTGTCCAGCACCGGGTCGGCCTTGGGTTGAGGCGATAGGGGTCAGACTCGGCCCGAATACTGTCGATGGGCCCGGTCATGACAATGGCCCCTGACTTCCGACGGTAATTGCGCTTGGCTAGCTCGGCGTCCAATGAGCCAACCTCAGACCCGAACAGCTGGAAAATGGGAACGAGCCCTTGCTCTTGGTACCACAACTCTGTTCGGTCGAGAGCTTCGTTGACCGCCATTCCCGGGTCACCGGCAGCCCAAACGCTGTTGGCCCGTCCAGTCGAGCCACGGCTGGCACGCAGCACCCACTCTCCAACAAGGGAGCGACGTGATCCGGGCATCGAGCGGTCACTCAGGGCTTCCAACCGCTCACGAGCACTTTCGCCTGGCACAAAACTGGTCACACCCAACCATCCCACGTTGAGCGGCCAGCGTCGAGCACCCTCGGCCAGCAACTACAGGGTCAAGGTACTCTGCGGACTACCGGCTTGGGAGAAGGGTGTAAGGTATGATTGAGTTCGTACTCGGACCCATTGGATGGTGGCTCGGAAGTAAGTTGATCAAGGAAATCCTGAAAATACGGGGAGTCCAAACATGAAAGTCGCCATTACCGGTTCGTCGGGGTTTCTGGGCTCGGCCCTGGTGCGATCGCTTGAGGCAGACAGTGTTGAGGTCATTCGGATCGGTCGATCTGCGGATGGTGCCGTCCGCTGGGATCCCGAACGGGGTCTGCTTGACTCGACCACGCTGGAAGGAACGGACATCGTTGTCCATCTGGCCGGTGAGGCCCTCGCCAGCCGGCGTTGGACCAGAAAGCAGAAACGGAAAATACTGTCGAGTCGTGTCAAGGGGACCAGGCTCTTGTCCGAGACCATTGCTGGTCTCAACCACAAGCCGTCTGCGCTACTGAGCGCCTCCGGCATTGGCTTCTACGGGAAACGTCCGGATGAAGTCCTCACCGAGGCCTCCGGGGCCGGGCAAGGATTTCTGGTTGACGTCTGTCGAGCATGGGAGCAAGAAACGAGTACGGCTTCGCAGGCAGGGGTTCGGGTCTGCCATCTCCGCACCAGTCTGGTTCTAGGAGCAGGCGGCGGATTGTTAGCAAAGCTGCTGCCTCTCTACCGCCTGGGACTAGGCGGGCGGCTTGGTCATGGACGCCAGATGATGAGCTGGATAAGCCTCGACGACCAGATAGGCGCCATTCGATGGCTTATGGAATCAAGCTTGGATGGGCCGGTCAACCTGACATCACCCAACGCCGTAGACAATCGCCGCTTCAATCGAGCCCTGGCACAGTCACTAGGCAGACCAGCATTCCTTGCTGTGCCCCGGTTCGCCGCCCGCATTCTTCTCGGCACAGGAGCCGCCGATGAGCTGGTCTTTAGTGACTCCAATGTTGTGCCCGAACGTCTGCTAGATGACGGCTACACGTTCAGACACCAGCAAATCGAGGATGCCTTCGCATCACTGGCAACTAGCGACAAGGGCGCCTAAATCGAACAGAACTCCAAGTCGCTTGGAGCTAGGGCTCGATACTGCGTTTGGCGCTGGTGCCAATCATGTTTCCGTCCGCATCAAAGGCCATCACGATCCATCGAACTCCGGCATCGGCTCTAGGGCCACCAATTTCGGTGTCGGTCTCGACACCGCCAATCACGACCTCGGTACCGGGACCAGACCATGACCACCACGGTGACCCCTCAGCGTCGTAGACAACCACGGTGTAGGAGTCGCTACCAGGGACTGCTGTCCACGCCAGCATGGGGCGAGGACCACCACCACGCTTGTCGGTCATCTGTTCAATGTCCACGCCGTTAGCCATGGGAAGTCCAGGCTCGTCCTGTATGTCAGCGACTGTCGTTGTGGTTGTATCTTCTGTCTCCGTGGAAGCGTCCTCGGAGTCGGAGTTTACCGAGGAAGATGAGTTCTCTCCGTCGGTTGAAGCGGCTCCGGTGCTACTTCCAGAACATGCCGTCGTTAGCAGGGCCAAGACCAGGGCCAGAGGAAGGATCAGCTTCTTCAACATCAGCATCCTCCCAGGGCTAAGCAAAGGTCTTCATTGGAGATGTCGGGGTCGAGATCGTAGCCAAGCATGTTTGCTAGGACCAAGGCCTGCCGAAGTTCTTCCTCATCAAAGTCTCCGTTCACTTGCTCGTCGTAGGCTTCCTGTAAGAGAGTGGTGATCTTGTCTTCCAGGTACTGGGCCGCTTGTGGGTCGACTGAACCACTTCCGAGAATCCCTCCTCGGAGTCCGACTTCGACCACCTTCCGTAGCAAGAGGGGGCGAATACTCTCGTCTTGCTCGTCCCAATGATCAAGCAAGGAGTTCATCATGTCGCGAACAATCTGGTTGACGACTCGAAGGAACGCGGGATCAAGGGGACAGGTGTCAGGATAGGAATCGATATCAGACATCAACTGCTCAGCCTGCAGCATCACATCGACCATGAAGACCAGACCTGCATTGGGATCACTCATCTGATTGGCGGTGAAGGTGGCGTACTCGACCAGGTCAGCAATTCTTGTTTGTATTTCTCCACCGTCAGTTTCGGGGAAGACAACGAGCTGGGTCTTGACATGAGGGTCCCATCCAAAACCTGCCTGCCAGTCATAAAATGCCTGGTCCCAGTTGGCTTGGACCTGGCCGCAAATCTGCACACTCTCGGTGAATTGAAAACTCAGGTCCACCGAGTCACTGCCGGTATCGGTCGCAGAGATGTTGGGGCCACCGACTGCTGCTGCATTGGCCGTGGCCGTCACATCACTGGCGAAGTGACCGGCCACCGTGTATGGAAACGATCCGCTCAGGCTGCCCGACATATCATCAACGGAGTCCGCTTCGGCGAGGCCGGGATAGCCGACGACTGTTAGACCACCGCTTCCGGACATGGCCCAGTCTCCGACCAATTCTTCATCCTGAACGGTGAAGCTGGCCTGTCCCGCAGCATCGCGATGCATTCGTAGGGTGACGCCAGAATTGGAAAGGAATGAAACGAACGATTGGGTGATCGCTCCTTGATATGACCCATCGTCGATCTTGAATGGGCCGACAATCTGATCCCGAGGAATCGGCTGGAGGTCGATTGTGTCGTCACCGTCCTGGGCGATTGCGGGACTTGTTGAAGCCAAGATCGCTCCACAAACTCCAATGGCTATTGCCGCCCCAGTACGGCGCCAGTTCCTAAGCATCGATACTTCCCTCCAGAAGACTCCTGTTACCGCGTCATGTCGGCAACACCGCAACCTATCCACACCATCGGCTGATAGGCCGCTTCCCTTGAGTTCTTCGGCCGAAACCAGGCGGATTGAGGCCCACCGGATCTGGTTGAGTGCCTGAACGTCAAACCAGATCCGGACCATGGACCCTGTCTTTAGTTTTCTCCTCTGATGTGTGCACCATCCGGTACACCGTCGAGGTCGTCGTCTGGCCACCGATTGTCGACGATGAACTCAAAACCAAGGCCGCTGGGGTCATAGGCACCACCACCAGCGGGCTGGATTGCGGCTGGAAGTAGCGGGGAAGCGAAGTAGTCGCCGTTTGGCGCCTTCGCCCAGATCGAGCCCTGCACATTGCCACCGTGGCCGCCGTAGCTGTACTGACTATTGTTCCAGTTGTTGTCGAATGGCGTCACGGTTTGCAGGATCTGGCCGGGACCACAAGTGTCGCCAGCCTGGTTTCCGCCACTGGAAGCGGAGAATCCGAACGCCGTGGTGCAGAACCTCGCTGGCCCACCGGCATTGGTGACCGGAGCAGACTTGAAGTTGATGGCCCTGAAGGTTCCGTTGAAGGGTGAGTCAGAACTCTTCCATCCTGGTTTGGTTTCTGGAGACCCCTCACAGAATGGGCGGTCAAGCGAACTACCGTCCTGGCCATAGCAGATGTCGATGGTTCGTATCACCTGATTGGGACCGGTCGACGCGTCAAAGCCTTCAATAATTCGGGCTGGGTTCTTGACGATGTAGTACGGCTGAAGCATCACAGCTGAATGGCCGTCCGGCCGGTTGATTTTGATCAGTTGGGTCCACAGATCGACCTGGGAAACTTGCTCAACGGTTTGCCATTCCACACCGTTGGAACAGACAAACTCTCGGTTGTTGGGAGTGTTGTTCCCAAGGGGCAAAAGCTGGTGGGCTTGCATGACACTCTGACCCTCTGGACCGGTCAAGACAGATGTGGGGAATGTGGCCCCACCGGAACAGTTCATCTCGTTGAACTCATTGGGCCTTCCATAGGTATACATGACCTTTACCGAAAGCTCGGTGCCAACGGTTTGTCCGTCCATCATTCCTTGGGAATTCAAACCGTCCAAGCATCGTAAGGTGAGGAAATACTCGTGCAGGTGATTGGCGAACGCGTCGAGTGAGTATGACCCCTGATGGATCTTGGAAAGCCAATCACACTCGAAGCCTGCGTCGTAAAGGGCACCGTCGATGGGCCCCGGATCGGCTCCGTCCAGAGGTCCAGCAGCGTTCCCGATTGATGCCCGGAAGTGGGCCACCGATACCTTGTGACCTACATGGTCTTCGTGGCGGTGTCCATTGGCAACATCAGCTGCATAGCCAAAAGCTGGCCAGCCCCCAGACAGCTCAAATACTTCACTTGGAGCGTGCTGAGGGTTTGTGCCGTGTTCATGGCCAAAGTCGCAGGACTCATGGGTGTCTGGATGAGCGGTGATTGCTGGGTGCCAGGTGTGATAGGCCTTGTTCTCTGACGCAGATGGATTTGGGTTGATTCCTGCGCCGGGGCCTTGCACCCAGTACCTGTTGTGGAGCTCAACACAGCTTGACGTCAAATGTGCGCGGGGGAAGTTGCCAAAGCCTGTGCTCCGGACGATGCCAGGCCCCGGAGGAGCAGGCTGGGGCATGTCGCCGCTTGTGGTGCCTCCGCCACCTCCGGTGCCATCATCGGAGAGTTCCCCAAAGAAATGCACCTCGGAGACGTTGAATCGGTCATACCGGTCGGAGAAACTGACTCGTACCCGTCGTATTGATGTCGCAGTAGCGCTGACGTCGTGCCATTGGTTCCACTGGTGACCGGATGAAACCTCGACCAATGGGGTGAATGCGTTACCGGAAACCTCCGTTGAGCCCTCGAACACGATTCGTTCCCGACCAATGGTGAGGTTGCCAACGAAGTATTCCAGACTGTCCAAGTCGTAGCTGGCTCCGAGGTCAAAGACCGCGGTCATTGGATAGCTCGTTGAGGCCCACGGGTTGGTGTTCTCCCAGCTCACGGCATTTGTTGTTCCAAGCACTCCATCAATCAAACGATCGGCGTGAATCGAGTGGCTCACGTTGCTGACCGTTACTCCCGAGAGCGGGGTTGGTTGCTGAGCACTCGCTGGTTCAACGGAACCTGGGCCTATGCCGGTGCCGAGCGTTGCGGCAAGGGTTGCGGCCCCGGCCATCACGCCAACCACTCGTGTCCACGGACGCTTCTTGGTGCGTTCACGACGGCGGTAGGTTTGCTTAGGACGGGCTGAGGCGTCGGACCAGTTTGTGATTCTTGGAGTAGGCATATCTACTCACACGTCGCCTGGCGCGAAAATGTCCAGAGACGGAGCACATTCCTCTAGCCAGTGCCTGGATCAACGCAAACCAGTACCTCCATCACATTGCTGAGTCGCTCGGATCGGGTGATGGTGAAGCTCCCAAGCACCTGGGGAGTGAACTCCGCGGTGACCCAGCCACCCATGCCTTCCAACTGGAGGGCAAATTGTTGGTCAAGGGCATCAACAACGATGATGCCAGCAACCGGAGCGAACGGATCTTGAGCAATCCGAATCTCGGTTGCCAGGACCGGCTGTTCCAACTGGACAAGGACGCCGACGCTGTTGGGGTAGCCGGGCTCCCAGGTTTCGAAATAGTGCGGTCCGTCTTGCTCATCAACCAGATCATCCAGTCGACCCCAGCCCTCGTTCGAACCAACATAGGACAGGGTCGCCCGTTCAAGCTCGGCCCGTCGGCCGCTTGGGCACACCGTATTGGTCACACCGTGAGCAATGGCGGGGACCGTAGGTGCGGGCGTGTCGCTCCCTGATGGAATGGGGCCGGTCGTGGTAGGACTGCCTGCAGTCACCGTCGGGGTAGAAGTTGGTTCGGTATCGACAGGTTCGGAGCCGACGGGTTCAGTGTCGACGCTGGCTCCATCCGATACTGGCAGGGCCGCTGGGTCTGAGGTTAGCGCAGTCGACTTTGGGCTGGAGTAAGTCGTCGATGACTGGCTGTCTTGGAGGGTTGGGACCCTGGTGTTGACCGATCCAGAGATAGGGCTGGGATCACCGGTAGCAGCAATGTTTGAGGTGTCGTCAGATCGGAAGCGAAGGACGGCGAGCGTGCCAGCACCTAAGACAACAAGGACAGCTGCGGCAGCCAGGATTCGGTGCCCCAGGGCCGGCGTTGTTGGCTGAGATCGGAACCGAACATCCTCAAGCTGGCGTCGGGTTTGTGTCAGTTGTCGCTGGTGCGCTCGTCTCAACCGATCATCGAGATCCTGGCCTGGCTCACTCATGTCGCACCTTCGTTCAGAATGGTAGCTAACCGGGATCGTGCTTGGGACAGATGGGAAGTAGCCGTCGACACAGAGCAGCCAAGAATTTCCGCTATGTCTCGGGTTGAGAGATCCTCTTGATAGAAGAGGGCAATGACCGCCCGTTGCTTGGGAGGGAGGACCCGGACTGCATCCCAGACGTCCGAATCGGCTTCGGCAACCTCCGCAGCAAGGTCCGGGGTGTTGCTTCTGGTTCCTCTATCGGAGGACATGCGCTGCAAGAGAGTGAGTTCGCGACCAAACCGGCGACGACGGGAGATAGCCAGGTTGATTGTTACTCGACGAAGCCAGGCCCCAGGCTTGTCGTAACAAGAAACACGCTCCCAGTTCTGATGGGCCTTCGACATTGCTTCTTGGGCAAGGTCCTCGGCCACCGCAAGGTCGCCGCAGACGACCCGGGCGAGGGCCACCATTTGAGGAAACTCCTCCCGAAAGAAATCGTCAAAGTTGGTCGTCATCGATGCGACAGGCAGCACGTTGCGTTGGCGCGATAGTGGTGTCTGAATGACATGGACAATAGTCGCCATACAACCCACACGCCCGAGGCGCGTACCTTGTCCAGTCGGCATCGAAAATAGGATGCAGCCGCCTACTTCATTTCGTCAGCCCGGCCTGCCAACGTGGCGAGAACATCCTCAAAGGCCTTGGCAAAGCTGGCTACCCCTTCTTCTTCGAGCTGAGCGGCAACGACTTCCAAGTCGATTCCAAGAGCCAGCAGATCTGCGACGACCTGGTGGGCTTGGTCAAGGTCAGCATCAATGGTGCGGGCCACCGTCCCATGATCATCGAATGCCAACAGGGTTCCGTCGGGCAGGGTGTTTACGGTGTTTGGACCAATGAGGGTGTCGACATACAAGGTGTCAGGATAGGACGGGTCCTTGGTCGAGGTGGAAGCCCAGAGGGGCCGCTGCAGCCTGGCTCCCTTTGCTGCCAACGCGTCCCAGCGTTCACCAACAAAGGTCTGCTGGAACAGCTCATAGGCCAGTTTGCCTTGCGCAATCGCTGCCTTGCCGCGCAGGGCCAAGGCCTCATCCGTTCCAATTTCGTTGAGCCGGCCATCGACGTTGACATCGACGCGGCTGATAAAGAAGGACGCGACGGAGGACACGCTGGACAGATCCTCAAGATCACAAGACTCGAGACCAGCGAGGTAGGCCTCCATCACATCTTGATAGCGCTTCAAGCTGAAAATCAGGGTCACGTTAATGGACCGTCCCTCGCTAACCAGGGTCCGGATAGCAGGCACCCCTTCCTTGGTGGCGGGGACCTTGACGTACAGATTCGAGCCCTCAATCCGGTCATCCAATTCTCGCCCAGCAGCGACGGTTCCGGCTTCGTTATTGGCCAAGGTTGGGGACACCTCGACCGAGACGTAGCCGTCTTCACCACGAGATGACTGATGGATTGGGTCAAGCAGAGCCATGGCTTGGCGAATATCGCCAACGACCAGTTCCCAGTAGGCATCTTCGACCGATACGCCCTTGGCTACCAACTCGGCTAGTTCGGCGTCATAGTCGTCGGTATCGATCATGGCTTTGGCGAAGATAGACGGATTCGAGGTCAGGCCTCGGACCCCACGGACAAGCCAAGCTTGCAACTCGCCGTTGGACATCCAACCGCGCCGAAGGTTGTCGAGCCAGGGGCTCTGGCCTTCATTGTCATATACGTCGTGAAGGGTTCCCATTGACTTGTTCTCCGGCTCTTGGTTGGTGTGCGTTTTTGGGGGAGTGCTTGATTTGTGGTCCGACGCAGTTGCGTCGCTAGTCCGTACTGACGGCGAGCAGTTCCCGCACGGCCAGGACGACGTTCTCGACGCTCATGCCGAGTTCTTTCATGACCTTGGATCCGGGAGCCGAGGCTCCAAAGCGATCGATACCTACAGGCAGGTCGGCGTGTCGGTCCCATCCAAGGGTGATGCCTGCTTCCACCGAGACCGTCGGCAGGTCAACCGGCAAGATCGCATCTTGCTGTTCCAGTTCTAGGGCTTCGAATTCTTCCCAACAGGGCATGGAAACAACCCGAACCTGGACCCCATCAGCGGCGAGGACTTCAGCTGCTTCTAGGCATAAGGAAACCTCGCTGCCGGTTCCAACCAGGGCAATGGATGCTCCTTCTGGGTTGGATAGGACATAGGCCCCGTTTGCGACTTCTTCCATCTTCGAGTTGGCCAAGACAGGAAGTCCCTGGCGACTGAGAATCAGCGCTGTTGGGCCATCGCTTTCAATGGCGAGCTTCCATGCGCCTGCGGTCTCGGTTGCGTCGGCTGGCCGGATAACCCGCAGGCCGGGAATGCCACGCAGGCTCATGATCTGTTCGATCGGCTGATGAGTTGGTCCGTCTTCTCCAACCCCGACTGAATCGTGGGTCCAAACAAAGATGCACTTGGCTTGGGAAAGGGCAGCCAAGCGGACGGCGGGGCGCATGTAGTCGGCAAAGACTAGGAATGTTCCACCGAGGGGGATTGTGCCGCCGTGCAGGGCCATGCCAACCATGGAGGAAGCCATAGCGTGCTCGCGAACCCCGAAGTAGATCTGGCGACCCCCAGGGTCCTCGGGGGTCTGCACGCCCAGTCCAGCCAGCTTGGTTCCTGTGTTGCCGGTCAGATCTGCTGAGCCACCAATGAGTCCAGGCACAACGTCGGCCAGTGCAGTGAGTGTGGTTTGGGAAGCAACGCGAGTAGCAATCGACTTGCCGTCTTCGAACGTCGGAAGAGCTCCGCTCCAGTCTTGTAGGCCGGTGGCGCCCCAGGCCGCGTCCCACTCGGCCTTTTGGGTTGAGCCTTCAAGGCGTTCATTCCAGTCCTTACGGGCTTGGGCGCCGCGGCTCCCGGCTTCTCGGTAGCTTG
>JAJRQY010000062.1 GCA_024280015.1 Actinomycetes bacterium | reverse complement strand
GAGCTGAGCGTTGCTGGTAGGGCTTGCTTTGGGCTTGGTGATCGTATTCATTGCAGACCCTCTGGGAGTGCGGAAGCGAGTAGGTCTTTGGCCTGACTGGTCAAGGCATAGTCGACCCAGCGGCCGCGCTTGGTGCCAACGATGAGGCCAGCCTCGCGGAGTATTTTGAGGTGGTAGGACAGGAGATTTGGCGCCAGGTCCATCTGGTCTTGAAGATGGCAGTTGCAGCGGATTTCCGGCGACAACATCTCCAGAATGTCCAGCCGCGCCGGGTCGGCTAGCGCCTTGAAGATCGCTACTCGCGTCTCCATCGACAATAGTTCAAGAATATTCGAACTGTTCACAGAAGTAGTTCGAACTGTTCACAGAAGTAGTATGACTCCTCAAGTGTTCATGTCAAGACATTTTGAACTATTGATTCCTCGATATTCGTGGGGGTAAACCTCTCCTGAGCCAGGTCTCAGCGGCGAGGCCGGGACTCGGCGGTCAGGACGGGACTCAGCGGCTTCCGTCGATGGTGGCGACGCGGGTGATGGCGTCGGCAACATCAGCGAAACCGTCTCGTACAAAGGCTGAGGTAACCCGGAGGTGATCATCAGTTGAGTGCACTCGAAATGGTTCGCCCGGGGCGACACCAATGCCGCGCGCGGCCAAGCCAACGGTGGCCAGTTGCTCACGAGCGACAGGCACCCAGATATTGAGTCCATGGCTATCGCCAACCTCAATCCCACGATCGGCCAGCGCAAGGATTAGTGATTCTCTTCGATATTGATATTGCTGTGAAGCCAGAGCAATTTGTTCGTCGACCTCCGCGCTCCGCAGCATTTCCACCAATACTCGCTGGATCAACCGGCTGGTCCAACCGGGTCCAAGCTGTCGCCGTTCTTCGATCTCCTTGATTGCCGCGGCCGGCCCCGACATGGCCGCTATCCGAAGATCGGGCCCGTAGGTCTTGGAGAAGCTGTGGACTCGAAATACCTGATCGGGGAGAATCGCTCCGGCGCTTACCCCTGGCCGATCAGCAGTTGCCCCCGCGTGGTTGTCCTCAATAAGAACGGTGTCGGTTGGTTCCAAGAGCCGGGCCAAAGCGTCGGCTCGTCCTTGGGTGAGGGACAAGCCGGTTGGGTTGTGTGCACCGGTCTGGATGACCATGGCCACTGGTTTGGAAGCCATAGCCTCGGCAACCGCATCTAGCGAGGGGCCTTCCTCATCCAGGGGAACACCAACAATTTGGGAACCGGCCAGATCGAGGATGTCCAGCAAGAGGGGATAGGTGGGATCCTCAACAATGACGGTGTCACCCAGGCGGACAATGGATCGAACAATTCGATCCAGTCCGTCGTTTGCGCCGTCGACAACGATGAGCCCTGGGGCCTCGTAGGGCCAGCGTTGTTGTAGTTCTTCGGCCAGGGCCGGGAGTACGGGTGGATCCAGGTAGGAGGTGACCTCGAGATCGGAGTGGATCTTCTCCAGAATCGGCTCGATGCGAGGCAGTAAGAGGGGGTCGGGTGTGCCCGTACTCAGGTCAAGATCCAGAGTGCCCGGTTCCATTGGCACTCGCCAGTATCTGCTCCGTCCACTCTTGGGCAGGGTGCGAACGGTGGTTCCTCGCCGCCGGTCGGTTTCGATGATGCCGTGGTTGCGCATCACTGACCAGGCCTCGGCCACGGTCGAGGTGCTGACGCCGAGCTGGGTTGCCACCGAGCGGATGGGTGGAAGCTTGTCACCGGGTGAGACTGCACCGGAGGAAACCAATGCCCCAAGTGTCCGGGCGATGCCTTGAGCATCCCGATCGGTGATTTCTGCCAGAAGTTTCTCGAAAACTTTTGAATACAACAAAAACCTGCTTGTTTCGACGTTCGGGAAACAATAGTGTCAACAGTCACAGAGGTCCACCCCTTCTTTCGGGGACGGTGGATTCTGTTTGGAAACTCGTGCAACGGCCGCCCAACGGCCATGGAAGGAACCAACGATGTCAAGAATCGTGAAGTCGGCAATCCTGCAAACGGCCTGGACCGGTGACAAGGAGTCGATGATTCAGCTGCACGAGAAATACCTCGCTGAGGCGGCCGAGCAGGGTGTCCAAGTCATGTGCTTCCAGGAGCTCTTCTACGGGCCCTACTTCTGCCAGGTACAAGAAGCCGAGTTCTACAGCTATGCCGAAGCCATTCCTGATGGACCAACAACCAAGCGATTCCAAGAACTGGCCAAGAAGTACGGCATCGTCCTTGTACTGCCAATGTATGAAGAAGAGCAGCCCGGCATTCTCTACAACACCGCGGCCGTCATCGATGCCGACGGCAGCTACCTGGGCAAGTACCGCAAGATCCACATCCCACAGGTCAAAGGCTTCTGGGAGAAGTTCTACTTCCGGCCCGGAAACCTTGGCTACCCGGTATTTGACACCGCGGTTGGCAAGGTCGCCGTCAATATTTGTTATGACCGGCACTTCCCCGAAGGCTGGCGCATGCTCGGGCTCAACGGAGCCGAGATCGTGTTCAACCCCTCAGCCACCAGTCGCGGGCTCTCTGCCTACCTGTGGCAGCTGGAGCAGACGGCCTCTGCCGCAGCCAACATGTACTATGTCGGCGCTATCAATCGCGTTGGGGTCGAAGAACTCGGTGAGAACGACTTCTATGGCACCAGCTACTTCGCTAACCCCCGTGGCCAATTCGTCGGTGAAACCGCGTCTGATACAGACGAAGAACTTGTCGTGCGAGATCTCGACCTGGACCTGATCAGTGAAGTCCGTGACCAGTGGGCCTTCTACCGCGACCGTCGCCCCGACATGTACGGCAAGATCAGCGAGGCCTAGTTCGATGAGCACCGGAAAGAACAGCGAGCTTCACGAGCGGTACAAGCGATCACTCCCCTCATTCCTCCATCCCTACTATGCCGACCCGATCCAGATTGACCGGGGCCAAGGCAGCTACGTCTTTGAGCCGGACGGGACGAAATATCTGGACTTCTTTGGTGGAGTGCTAACCACCATGGTTGGTCACAACAACCCGGTGGTAACCAAGGCCATCCAAGAACAAGCAGGCAAGGTGATGCATACGTCATCGCTCTACCTGTCTGAGCCCATGATCGAGCTGGCAGAAAAGATCGCTGAGCTGTCTGGCATACCCGATGCCCGAGTCTTCCTGACCCCATCGGGTACCGAAGCCAATGATGCTGCCCTGCTCTTTGCTACCTCCTATCGCAAGTCCAACCAGATCCTGGCCATGCGGAACAGCTATCACGGCCGTTCCTTCAGCACCCAGGCAATCACTGCCCACAGCTCCTGGTCCTCCACCAGCATCTCTGGTCTCCAGGTGACATTTGTTCAAGGCCCCTATCAGCTGCGCAGCCCCCATCCGGAGCTGGATGAAGCTGCCTACACCCAAGCATGTGTTGACGATCTCTCCCAATTGTTGACCATGACGTCGTCCGGCGATGTTGCTGCGCTCATCGCCGAGCCGATTCAAGGTGTT
>JAJRQY010000061.1 GCA_024280015.1 Actinomycetes bacterium | reverse complement strand
CTTGGGTAGTATTCACCGTCTTGGAAAGCTGAATTCCAGCCGATTTCTCACCGCACTCGCCGACAAGGACCCACAAGTCCGGCGTCGGGCTGCGGAGCTGGCCTGTCGTCTCCAGCTATCGGACCACGAACGCCGACAGGTACTGGAGGGACTCAGCGCCTGTCTAAACCAGGAGGATGAAGTCGCCGAGATGGCTGCTTTTGCTCTGGGCGAGATTGGTTCTCAGACCACTGATCAGGATGCCACCTACCAGGAAGCGGCCTATCAGGAAATAGCCGAGCCAGGAACTGTTGGCCTCAGCCCCGAGATCATCGCCAAACTTGAGCACCAGGCCAGGCATCACGACAATGCCTTGTGTCGCGAACAAGCCGTGGCCAGCCTGGGGGCACTCCATAGCAGCCCCTCCACCATCCTTGATGCGCTCAATGACAAGGCGACCGTCCGACGGCGCGCGGTTATTGCCCTCGCCCCTTTTTCTGGCCCAGAGACCGAAGCGGCTCTTCGAGGCGCACTGGAGGACAGAGACTGGCAAGTTCGCCAAGCAGCCGAAGATCTACTGGCAGTAGAAGCAGAAGACGTCGAGCAACAAGACTGAGGCCAAGTGAAAGACAGACGCCAAGTGGCGTCAAGCAGGTCAGTGACGACCGCGACTGGTCATGAACATGTCTCGGACTTCATCAAAGGACTCGATGCACTGGCCAGCGCCAAGGACCACCGACTCCAGCGGCTGATCAACGAGCTGGACCGAAACCTTGGTCGCATCACTCAGACGAGTAGCCATTCCCGTCAGCAATCCACCACCGCCAACCAGGTGTATCCCATGAATAATCAGGTCCTGGGCTAGCTCTGGTGGGGCCGCCCCCAAACATGAGACCACCGAATCGACCATGGTTGTGAGGGGCTCATCAATAGCTTCTCGAACCTCGGTTGCCGTCAAGGTGACGGTTCGAGGAAGGCCACTCATGAGTTCGCGCCCTCGAACGTCGGCAACCCATTCTTCTTCTGTTGGCCATGCAGAACCAATGGCCAACTTGATCTGCTCAGCTGTCTGTTCCCCAACAGCAATGCCGTGGGTTCGCCGAACTGCCGTTTGGATAGCAGCATCAAGATCGAAACCACCGACCCGAACGGCCTCCAAGGCAACAACGCCACCCAAGGAGATCAAGGCCGTCTCGGTCGTTCCGCCACCAACATCAACCACCATGTTTCCGATCGGCTGATCGATCGGCAGGCCAGCTCCAATAGCTGCCGCCCGCGGCTGCTCGATGAGATGGGCCTCCGCCGCTCCTGCCCGCCGGGCCGCTTCGCGGACAGCTCGCTGCTCGACCGCGGTAATGGCCGAAGGCACACAAATGATGGTCTTGGGACGGTTGAAACGGCTCACACCAACCTGGTGAAGCACCCGACGAATCATCCGCTCGGTGATATCAAAGTCAGTGATCGCACCTTGGCGAAGTGGGCGCACCGCCACAATGTGAGCCGGTGTTCGGCCAATCATCTTCCAGGCCTCGTGGCCAATGGACAAAACCTCGCCTGACCGAGTATTCAGAGCAATAACGGAAGGCTCGTTGAGAACGATGCCTTCCCCTCGGGCATAGACCAAAATGTTGGCCGTACCAAGATCGATGGCGAGGTCGCGGCTCACGATTGGGACGTCAGATCGCTAGTGGATAGATCGGTGCCAGCCGGCTCAGTCTGGTCATGTCCAGCCGCAGCCTCGATCTCGGCAATGTGTTGTGGCTCCAACCCCCAGCTCTCCCCCTCAGCCCACGATTCTTTCTTCCAAATTGGAATCGTCTTCTTCAAGGTGTCAATGGCATAACTGGCAACTTCAAAGGCAACACCACGATGCGGGGACGAAGCAGCAACAACAACAGCTGCTGACCCGATGGGCACAACACCAATTCGATGGATCATGGCCAACCGTCCAAGCTCGGGCCATTCCTGGCGGATCGAGTCAGCCAACGCGTCAAGCCTGGGAACCACCTGTTCTTCATAGGCCTCGTACTCCAACAAATCGACGTCTTGGCGACCCTGCGAATGGTCCCGAGCAGTGCCAGTGAAAACAACAACTGCGCCACAGCTCGGCAAAACCGCCCACTCACTCACATTGGTAAGTGGCAGGTCCCCGGTCAACAGACCAGTCCAAGTATCCCCAGAATTCGGCGGTTTCACCGCCTCATGCTAGGCCTTCGGGCCTGATTTAAGCCAGCCGCGGCTCGACAGCCTTTTAGTCGATGTACTGTGAACAAACGTGGATATGGAAGATGACGAGCTTTCTTCCTACGGGCCGCCCCCAGATCAGTCCTCACGGACATGGCGCCACCCGTCGGAAATAGCAGCAGAACTTGCGGGCATGCGCCAGCCCAACGCCACGGCTGGATCACAAAACGGGCCAGGCAAAATCATCGATCTCCGAACCAAGGGACCGTGGCGCCCCAGCCGCACAACAACAATCAGCACGGCTGCGGTAGCGGTTGTCTGCCTGGGAGGGCTAGCCCTTGCCTCGGTCAGTGCTCGCGGCCCGCTCTCCAACTCCAGCGACGAACCTGGCGTTGTCTTGGCCGGAGCAGGCGTCTCCATCAATGTTCCAAATCCCGGACCTCTCGTCGAGTCTCTCGATACCGGATCCGCAACTTCAGGCAGCAATTCCGCCGCGGCCTTCTCAGTGGTCACAACCCAGCCGGGTCTCATTGCCCCTGACCGGCCAGCACCAACAAACGCCTCACTCACCTCGACAACGACCAGAGCATCTGACCCGACGATTGGAATCGCTGGTGGGGGCCTGCTCGCTATTGATACCGGCCAGTCCATGCAAGGCGTCCTACCCCTGTTCGCCTCCCCCAACCAGATGCCTATCGCCAACGGACTCAGCGTTGACGGCTTGATCTTGACCAGCGCATCCTCTCTGGGCGGCTTCGACCAGGTCCACACTCCGGGAACTACCGGCTGGATCACCCTCCGAGTTGTTGCCACTGACCCGCACACCGACATCGCCGTGCTGGAACAAGTCGAGCCTGTCACGCCGCTGTCTCCCGTGGTGACAGCCGTTGGTGGCCCAACCGCAGAACCAGGCCAACTGGTCGCCATACTCGGCGGCCATGGGCGACCACGCATCGCACGTACCGGCGACTCGGCGAGTACCGAATATCCTGCCTCAATCGGTGAAGTGGTCGCCACCGGTAAGCGGACAACAACCAAGGATGGGTACGAGATCCTTGACACCCTGCTCACCACCTGTCGAAACGGAGACCTTTCCGGTGGGGCCGCCCTGATTGATGTGCAAGGTCACGTCGTTGGTCTGGTTGTGAGTTCCGAAGACAAACTTGCCGCGGCGCTCCCCCTCGATACCGCAATCGAGATTGGCTGGTCACTCATGCTGGACGGTTGGCGGGGCGGAGCCTGGCTCGGGGTGCACGGACGGACCGCCGACGGCGGTGTCGAGCTTCTGGGCCTCGATCCCAACGGGCCAGCCCACCAAGCTGGTCTTCGAGACAATGACTTGATGACCTCGATCAATGGCCAACCACTTTCCGACATTGCCGAACTTCTCCACCTCCTGCGCCAGCTGCAACCAGGAGACCTGATCCAGATAGAAGTGGTCCGCAGCAATCCACAAAACAGCCAACCCGATGCCAATCAGGCCTCCCGATCCGGGGCAACAGGCTCCGGAATCGTCGCGACAGAGCAACTACTCTTCGATGTCACCCTCAGCGACAGAGCGATTTCCTAGCCTGGCCCTCGCTAGCGACTGAGACGACGGGCCGCAGCCAGGCCTATCGCTGCGGCTCCGGCCAACCCAGCAGAAGCGGCTCCCAAAGCAACCTCTTGACGACGCTTGGCGCTCATGGACCAGGGCGGCGCAGGTGTTCCCAACACAAAGGCTTCTTCGTTGGAGAATGCTGGCACCCAACCAGCCTCCCGAATCTTGTCGTTGGCAATAACCCAGGGATACTGCACGTAAGGCTCAATACCCGGTGGGACCGAGCCGACCCCATAACGACGAGCCGCCTTCAACACCTTCTTGCTGACGGCAATCGGCAAGCGAACACCAGGATCTCCGGCCAACTCACGGAACGTTTCGGCTCCGATCCAGCCATCGGGCGCGATATTGTAGGTCCCGTCCAGTTGGTGTCTTGTCGCCAAACTTACTGCGCTGGCTAGGTCATCGTGATGCAAGAACTGAACCGGCGGATCCAGCTGGTCAGGCCGGACCGAGGTTGCTGCCCGTAAGGCCTTGGCCACCCAGCTTGCTCCTCGCTCAGACAAGGTCGTTGTCGGACGCAGGATCGAGAGAGTTCGCCCAGCACCCTCAGCCCAAGCCAACGCGTCCTGTTCAAGCTCCGATTTCGCCACAGCGTAGGCAAGAGGCCGATGAGGACTGCGAGGCTGTGACTCCAGGATGGGAATCGGGTTGTCTGCCTTGGCGCCATAAACCAGAGCAGAAGAGAGCACAACCATGTGCTGAACCTCGGCCTCAGCCGCCACTTGGAAAACACGGCGGGCAAGTGCTCCCGTTGTTTCAGCATCGGCAGAACTTCCACTGGTCGCCGCAAGGTGAACAACAGACTTTGCTCCAGCAAAAAGATCAACTAGATCAGGCAACGAGGCCGACAAGATGTCGATCTTGTGAGACTCCGTCTTGGCTGGAACTAGGCTCAAGGAAGCACGATCGATGGCGACAAGCCGCTGAACATCGGGGTCCGCGGCCAGTTGTCGAACCACCCTGCGGCCTATTGCTCCTGATGCCCCGGTGACCACAATCGATTCCATCGACCTACGATGCCCTCATGAGCGGTACCAATCCACTCGGAGATGACGAGTTTTCGTTCTCCGATCTCAACCAACTGTTCGCCAGCTTGTCTGGGGCCATGGGACTATCCGACCCTTGGGAGTCAGCAGCCCAGATCGCCAACAGCGTCGCGTCTGAGGGGGGCTCAGACCCAAACCTCGATCCAATGGATCGCATGGCCGTCGAGGACCTTGCCCGCGTCGCCGAACTCCATGTGCGTCAAGTCCAAGGGCTTACCCTGAAGGAACAGACCAAGGTTCGTGCCGTCTCCCGGACCGAATGGACCAAAGCCAGCATGCAGTCATTCCGGCCCTTCTTCGAACGGTTCGGTGACGCCATCGGCCAAGCCAACATGGGCCTCATCCAGACCGAAGCTGCCGGTGACCCAATGGCCATGATGTTCGGCCAGATGTTTCAGGCAATGGGACCAATGATGGTCGCCGCCAGCGCAGGCTCCATGATCGGACACCTTGGCCAGAGCGCCTTGGGCCAGTACGACCTGCCAATCCCGCGGACCGGAAACGATGTACTTGTCGTCCCCGGCGCAATCGACGACGCGGCCAAGGACTGGGACCTCAATGTTGACGAACTGAGGCTCTGGGTTTTGGTGCACGAACTCACCGCCCACGCAGTCTTGTCAACACCCCACGTTGGTCGCCAATTGGACAGCCTCCTGGTCGACTTCGCCTCAGGGTTTCGCCCTGACCCTCAGAAGATCCAGGAAGAGCTCGGAGATATCACCGACCTGAGCCAGCTGGCGGGGATGAGCGAGACGCTGAATGACCCCGAGGTTGTTCTGTCCATGATGCGCTCCCCGACACAGGACCTGATCATCCCCCAGCTGGACGCCCTCGTCGCCGCCATCCTCGGCTATGTCGAACACACGGTTGCCGCGGTCTGCTTCAACCTGGTGAAAGACCCCACTGCCATCCAGGACAAGCTTCGCGCTCGCACCGTCGACGCATCACCAGCTGATCGATTCATGGAACAACTCCTAGGAATCAACATCACCGAGCACACCCTTGATCGCGGCAAGTCCTTCATCAGTGGTGTGATTGAACGATCCGGAGACGAGGGCCTGGCCCGGCTCTGGGCCGATGAGCTTGATCTGCCAACCGCAGCTGAGGTTGACGCTCCGGGACTGTGGCTGGCTCGCATTGGCCTCGACCCTGACCTACCCGGGGGCACCGTCCTTGAGGTCCCTGACGATCTCTCTGGCCTCGACGACTAGGGCTGGGTCTAGGTCCTGGGGGTGGGCTGGGTCGAGTCGGGTCGAGACATGGGCCGAGTCGGCGCCTCGTCAGGGGTGATGTCAAAGCGGGCCGCAAACTCGGCATCGATTTCGGTCGGATCATCGAAAATGCTACGCCGCAGTTCGCGGCGAGGGTCCTTGGGCATCTCCAAAGCCTCAGCCGAGACGGGGTCCGGCTCCTGGCGACGGGATCGTCGCCAACGAGTGGGTTTGTCGAGGTCGGCACCGTCCGCCGCGCCTTGGCTGGACTTGGACGGACCCCTCACCAAAGACTGCAGGCTGGCCCGTGGCTTTGCCGTACTAGGCGCAGGGTTTCGCCCAAGCCAATAGCTGACAACAGCAAAGGCTGAGGCAGCGGCGATTAGTCCAAATCCGATCTGAGAGGGTAGAGGAACCACGACTGGTATGAGGGCACCAAACACCCAGGCCAATTGGAACCGGCTCTCGAAGCGGCTGAAGGAACGCCCAAGATTAGCCTTGGGAGCATCCCGCTGAACAATGGCATCAAATGACTGCTTGCCCGCCTGGCCGGCAACCGCAACCATAAAGGCAGCAATCATTGCCCCAAAGACTCCCCCGGCTAAGGCTGCCAACACGCTAAAGAGAGCGACGCCACCAAGGACTCCGGCCAGAATACGTTCTTCAGGAAAGTGCTTCCTCAACCGGGGCGAGGCCGCAGCTCCAGCAAGACCACCAACGCCCAAACTGACCAGAACCACACCAAAGTGCCACTTGGGCGCACCTCCCGTGGCCAGATCAAGCCGGTGTTGGCCAAGTGCCTCACGAATACGGTGCCCGAGCTCCACCCCAGTGCCACTTGGTCCCGGGTCGACACCGCCCCGCAACTCAAAAGCCAGGAGCATGGTCAAGAAGCCAACCACCGCTCGGACATAGCCCATAGCACTAGCGGCCAGGATGATTCCTGCCCCGCGCAATTCGGCCTTCTCGGCTCGGTCAGGGGCCTGGCTTGCGACACGAGTCGCCGGTATGCGGGTCGCCAGCAAGGCGCCAATAATGAAGACAAAAGCGGCAAGCCCCATGACCCAACTCGCACCCAGGAAGCGTAAGAGAATCACGCCAGGCAAGCCGATGACCGCGGCCGAAACCGCGGAGATCATCGACAGTCGAGAGTTGGCCTTCACCAGACCCTTGTCAGTTTTGACAATTCCAGGAACAAGCGCACTCTTGGCAACATGGTGTCCCTTGCCCATGACCAGCATCGAGAACGCGAGCGGGAACAAGACGAACGTCCCGATGTACTTGGCCACCGCAATAGCCAGTATGGAGCGAACGGCGGCAGAGCCAATCAGCATGTAGCGATGGCCACCCTGAAGCCGATCCATGGCCGGACCAAGCCACGGAGCAACAAAGGCAAATGGGGCAACCGTCAACAGCAAATAGAGGGCGATCTGCCAACGCGCATCGTTTGGATTGATGGAGAAAAAGAGCGAGTCAGCCAGGGCAATGGTGAACAGGGCATCACCAGCAGCAGAACAAGCATGACTTCGGGCCAAGCGAGCAAAAGGACTGATGGTGAAAGCTTCGGCGCCGCGAGATTCGCGCTCGTGGCGGCCCGAAGTTCGCCGACGGGTTGAGCCGGGCTCGTCCCTCATCTCTGACTTCTGCTCGCGACTCTTCACCGAAACGATCTTAGGGCTCAGCACCGGGGCTTGTCGGCCAGCTGGCTTCCAATGTCAGGTCATGGACTAGCGCTGCCCGGTGAAGGCGCTCTGCCGGGGGTGGATGGGCCGAGGTCAACCGGCTCATTCGCCCCGGATCCAGATCAGCCCGGTCCGTGACATGCAACGCCCGCAAAAGAGGTTCCTCAATTGGGCCGACAAGCTCACTGGCGGCAAGGTCGGCCTGTCGCTCCTGGGCACGAGCCAACCAATCGGGCCCAAGTCCGAGAACCAGGCTGCTAAGCCAGGCGATGAGGGCCAAGACGGGCAGGCCTCTCGGGTCACTGGGCTCGACCCCAGCCAGCAACAACCACAGCGAGGGGCTGGACAGCACCAACGTGATGATGCAGGCAACCGCAGCAGCACTCACCAAACCAACAACCAACATCTGGCGCAGGTGGCCAGCGCGCACATGTTCCAACTCATGGGCGATGACCGTCTTGCGCAAGTCCTCTGGAGCCGCCGACAGCTCATTGGTCAAAACCACTCGAACACCGCTGCCCCGCACTGCAGCCAGCGTCACGGCATTCAGACCGGTCTCCAGTGTCGACTTCATGGCCCAGAACGAAACACCCTCAACCCCGGCCGCCTCGGCCAGGTCCCGATAGGCCTTGTCTTCCACAATGGGCAGAGGATCCAGTGAACGTGTGAGCATCGACGTTCGATGCTGCAGGATCGAAAGCAGGAGTCCAATGACAACGACGGTGGGAACCACAAGGAGCCACCAGTACTGGACCGACCCCCGAAGGCCAAGGACAACTCCGCCAGCGAGCCCGACTCCCCAAAGGGTTCCGACAAGGGCCAGGAGGGTTCCGACAAGAAGTTGGCTGGCTGGCAAACTTGAACGGCCGAACCGAGGCTCATGGCGTTGATCAAACCACCAGTCAGACGCCGTGGCCGGAAGCCACCAGATGACAGACACCACTAGGGAGCTGACGGCCAATCGCGCCAGCCAACCAAGCTCTTGGTCCGACTCTTGACAAAGCTGTCCAGCCACAACGAGCCCGACAAGCCTCGCCGCTCCCCGCAAGCCTGCCACCCGCGCTAGCGGTTGGTGATAGGTGGCCGATGCCACCAGTTGTTCCGGGCTGAACCAGGTGGAAGGCCGGGCCGGAACCGGCCACCAGACCGAGGTCACGCCAGGGCCGCCACCAGCTGGGGAACAAGGCCTCGATCGTGTTTGTAGGACAAGACCGAGTCGAGGTCACTGACCGGTAGCCACTGGACTTCATCGACCTCATCGTTGGGTACAAAACGGTGATCAAGGTCACATTCCAGGACCCAGTAGCGAACAATCTTCTTTCGACCCTTGTGATCGTTGTACCGAGCAGGTTCAAGCTCTACTCCGACGGTGCCGGTGACCGCAGTTTCCTCTTCAACCTCACGCAAGGCGCACTCGAGGTCTGACTCACCTGGGTCTCGCTTGCCTTTGGGAAAGGACCAGTCGTCATAGCGAGGTCGATGTGCGACCAGCACCTGAATGGAGCCGGCCGCAGGCCTCCACACGACGCAGCCTGCGGCATAGACCGTCTTCTTGTTCTTTTGCGCCGTCTTCTTCGGTTGTTGCGTCCTGGTCGAACTGACGTCTTTTGGCTCGTCCGTCATGGCGTCAAGATACCGGCTCACGCCTAGGAAGGAGCCAGACTGTCGGCGGCAAGCAACGCGGCGCCGACGGCTCCGGCATCGTCCATTCGTTCGGCCAGCCTCAACTGGAGCTTGGCCGAACCGAATCCGCCGAAGGATGACGATGCCGCTATTTGGTCGACGAAGTCCTGACCGAACTTGTCCGTCATTCCACCACCAAGAACCACTCGGCGGATGTCGAGAATAGTTGCGACATTTCCAATGGCCTGAGCCAGCGCATCAACCGCCTCGGTCATCAACCTCAGGGTCACGGGATCACCGGCTTCCAAAGCCTGATGGACATGGCGTGACTTCATCGACCCATTCTGCACCATGTCCATCAGGAAGCTGGTCTCACCGTTGGCGGCCAGGCGGCGCGCTTCGCGCTCAATGCCTGCCTTGCCTGCATAAGCCTCCAGATGCCCACGACCTCCGCAACCACAAAGGCGACCGTTCGTATGAACCGTGAGATGGCCTATTTCTCCGGCAAGGCCGCGGTCACCATCACGAATCTGGCCATCCAAGATCAGTCCTCCCCCGACACCGGTTCCGACAAAGACTGCGAGCAGGTCCTGCTCACCTTGCCCTGCCCCGAGTCGGTGCTCGGCTAGAGCCCCGAGGGAAACGTCGTTCCCGACAACAACTGGACGACCGGTCGACTTTCGCAGGACCGGACCGACGTCGATTGGTTGGTCCCAGCCCGAGATATTGGTGCAGTGAACCACCACCCCATCTGGTCGGACATAGCCGGGAAAGCCAACACCGATGGCCACGGCTTCATGGTCAGGGTCCAGCTTGGCTACAAGTTCAGCGATGGAAGCCAAGACATCGGCTGGTCCGGATTTCGGCGTCCGTGCCTTGGTCCGTCCGCGAGCTTTGCCGGTTTCTGGGTCGACGAGTCGGCAGAGGATCTTTGTCCCACCGACATCGACCCCGATGGTCTTCACCGGTCGGAGGGTTCAGCCTCAGTCGGGGTGGATTCAGCCTCGTCGGGTGCAGCATCCTCTACCGGTGCTGCTTCAGCAACGACTTCTTCAACTGGGGCAGCGTCCTCAACCGGTGCTGCTTCAGCAACGACTTCTTCAGTGGGAGCAGCTTCAGCAACAGGAGCCGGGGCCGCTCTGCGGGTACGTGGAGCCGAAGCACGGGCAGGCTCTTCATCCCCGAGGTCCCAGTCCAAAGTGATGCGCTCACGTTCCGCATCCCGATTGACCCGTTCCTTGTTGCGACGAAACTGAGGATCGTGGCGGGGCAACAGGAGCAAACGCGCCGTTACCCGGGCCCAGAAATCGTCAATCATCTTGGTATCACCAAAGTGGCCGCGGATCTCCCAGTGGGGGGCCACCGGGCCGAGGTAGGCAATGGTGACATGTGCTAGCGGAGTGGTGTCCTCAAGAGGCTCGACATCAGACATAGCGACCCATCGTACACCCGTCAGTCCCACACCGATCCCTGAACATCAATCCACCGGTCCAGCCGGCTCAATACTGGTCAGTTCTCACTAGCACGTAGGGCAAGGTCAGGTTTATGAACCTCTTTCTGGCGTACTCTCCAAAAAGAATCTAGGACTTTTGGCCCAGATCGGGAACCATTTTGCTAGGCCGAACGTCTCTACTTGCATGGATACCACCTGGATGGCGTCAGGAAATTGCAACAACCACCCGCCAGAAGTGTTCTTCCCCAGCGACGGGGTAGGCGTGGAAGTGGCGAAGAAGATCTGTGGCTCATGCCCGGTCAAGGAGTCGTGCCTTGAGTACGCCCTGACCAACCGGGTAGACCATGGAGTGTGGGGAGCGACCTCGGAACGGCAACGGCGCCGAATCTTGAAGGCTCGACGGGCTAAGCGACTGGTCTCGCTTTCCTCCCAGTAGGACGGGCCTGTCTGAGGCCGACTCGAGCTGAGCATCAACGGATTGAAAGTCCGGGAATCAACATATTGACGTTTGTCGATATGTTTACTAGAGTGGAGCCAGAGCGAACGATCTTCTTCGATTCGCAACTCTCACGAGAGGTCTCCCATGTCACGACTTCAGCTCGCTCTCAATGTCGACAACTTCGACGAGTCCGTTGAGTTCTACAGCAAGCTCTTTGACACCAAACCGGCAAAGACCAGACCTGGCTATGCCAACTTCATCATTGAGAACCCACCCCTGAAACTTGTCTTGTTTCAAGGCAGCGACGGACACACCATCAACCATCTTGGGGTCGAGGTCGACAGCGCCGCGGAGGTCACCGCAGCCGAGCAGCGACTCAGTGCCGACGGTCTGGAGACGACCGGTGTCGACGACACCCTTTGTTGCTATGCCGAGAAGACCGAGACCTGGGTTCACGGTCCCGACGGATCACGCTGGGAATGGTACGTGAAGACCGACGACGCAGAAGGCGAAGAGAACCGCATCATCGGCACCCATAGCTGTTGTCCATAGCTGCCGCACCCGGCGCCCCGCATCGCTTCGCCAAGTACGATCAGCCAACCATTCGCCTGATCTCCACCGTCGAACTAGTCTCTCACATCGGCAAAACCGAGTTCCCGGGTAACCCGATTGATGCGTTGGCCGACCTTGCTCCATGTCGACAGATCAGACTCAGGATCTAGAGTGGCCGCGACTTCGCCCATCATCTCCGGCTGTAAGCCAATAATGGTGACCGTTGACTCGGCGGCTTGGAAGATCACCAGAGTTCGACTGGGGTCAGCCCACGCATTGACGCCATCAATCTTGGTCAGTCCTTCTTGAACCAGTTGTTCGAAATCAACCCTGCCGCGTTCCTGGAAGACCGACACAGCATCTTCGCCAGAGGTGAAAACTGCCTGCTCAAGGTTGTGCCCTTTGAAGCTTGCCTCGAGCTCAAAACTGCTTGGCAAGCGAAGTGGTGCGTCGCCAGAGACAGGGCCGTCCTCGATGAGTTCGAACACGTAACCATCTTCATCGGTCGAACCGAGAGGAATCACCGTGTCGAACAGGCTGGCCTCGGTGACCGAATGGCGAGTAACTAAGGCTTCAAGATCTGGCACTACAACATCGTCGCCCAGAATGCCCGATCCGAAGATCACAATGGCGGCGACAACCAAAACCAGTGAAGCCGCCAGCGCGGAGCGGCCTGCGTACAGGGGTCGGTGATCCAAGGCGTTGTCGATAAATCCTTCGGGCGGATCGACCATTGACATCCCGCCCAGCAGGTCAGCAATCCCAGCTTCCCAGTCCTCTTCCGCTAAGAACTCAGGGATATCGAACTCACTGCCCTCAGATGAGGGAGTCATATCGTTCATCTCATTCATCGGGTTCCCGGTCATATCTCTTGGACGGCCAGTGCGTCGCGAAGTCGCGATCTGCCTCGATGAATTCGGCTGCGAACGGTACCGATAGGCACATCCAACTGTTCGGCAATGTCCTCATAGGAATAACCAAGAACATCCTTCAGCACGACCGGTGCACGAAAGTCTGTTGGCAGATCAGCCAACAAGAGTTGCAAGTCTTCCGGCAAGTCACGCTGAGCCATCTCTGCTTCAATGCCCGGTGACCCTTCGATAACCCGGTCCGGGTCATCAGGAAGAGCTTGGGTCGGCCGTCGTTTCTGCTTGCGTACTCGGTCGAGAAAGGCGTTCGTCGTGATCCGACTCAGCCAACCCTCAAGGTTGCCAGGTTGATAGGTCCGTAGTCCTCGTCTTACTCGGAGTAACACTTCTTGCACCAGGTCTTGGGCGTCATGGTGATTGCCAGCAAGGCGGTAGGCCAAGCTGTAGATAAAGCGACCATGCGTATGGGCAACCTCATCCCAAGTCGGGACTGAGGCTGGATCCGAACCGCTAGTGGGGGGCACTATCGACCAAAGGAAACGGTCCGGTCAGGCTTCACAACGCTTGTCCCGGTCCGCAAGTTCCCGATCAGTCAGATTTCCCGCTCTTTTGGTCCTCGTCGTCGACGCCTTCAGCGATGCCATCCTTGAACTCTTTCTGGGCGCGCCCAAGGTTCTTCGCCAGCTGGGGCAACTTGGCCCCACCAAAGAGCACAAGAAGAATGACAAGAATGATTAGTAACTCACCGGGCTTCAGATTTGGCACGGCGTAAGACTACCCCACTTTGACCCGCTCGGGGCCGCCACAAGGGCCTAGCGCGCGCCGCTTGCGGTTTTTGCCCCCGAAGCACCGACCTGATCCCCAGCCAGTGCTCCCCCTTGAGCAAACACCTGAAGCCGTTCCGCCTCTGCTTGGCGGTCCAGGGCGCGCTGACGACGGATACGTCGTCGTTCTCGCTCGCTCATTCCACCCCAGATTCCAAACTTCTCACCATTGGCCAGAGCGAACTCCAAGCAGTCATTGCGAACAACGCAACCCCGGCAGACCTCTTTGGCCTCCTTGGTCGATGCCCCGCGTTCGGGGAAGAAGAGGTCTGGGTCGACGCCGAGGCAGTTCGAGGACTCCTGCCAAGATGTATCCAATTGAAGATTTTTCCGCCCTATTCGCATCAATTCAAGTCTCCTCCGCCACCGGCTGGGCGGGTCATCATTCAGATTTTGTGGGATTCAGGTCCGAGTTCAAGTTGCCACCTCCATGCCGAAGTATCGAAGGAGAAGGTCACGTAAACTCTTGAGAGTTCGTTTCGCGCCGCGATTCAGCAGCGCCTTTGTGAAAGTCATCGTAATACCACTGTGTAATTACACAACTGTGATAGGGCCTGGAGTGGCGATTTTTCCGAAAAAGCGCCAACAATCTCTCCCAATGCAGTGGTGCAACCGCTCAAAGAGACGGTTTTGCCGGCGTTAGCGGCAGACCAACCCTTGATTCAGCGACGATTCAACAGAGATTTCTTGTGTTCGATGAAGTCCAAGAGCACATAATCACCCAGATTTTCTGGTGTGGTGAAGAAGGCTCGTCCCCGATTCAGCTCGGTCAAACGCTCAATAAAGCCCTTCAATCCACGGTCCGGATCCAGCATGAAGGTATTGATGGTGATACCAGCACGAGTACAGCGCATGACTTCGGCCATTGTGCGCTCTACCGTCTCCCGAGCCGGTGGGTAACTAAAGAACGGTGTGCCGTCATCCCAAAGGTGGGCCGTCGGTTCGCCATCGGTAATCATGATGATCTGCTTAGTGCCAGTTTGGCGAGCCAGAAGCTGCTGACTGAGCATGAATCCATGATGCATGTTGGTGCCGTACACGAAGTCCCAACTGACCTCTGGTAGATCCGCTGGCTTGAGCCGCCTCGCCACCTCACTGAAGGTCACGATGGCTAGGTAGTCGCTGGGGTACTGGGTCGAGATGAGCGAGTACAGGGCCATGGCCACCTTCTTGGCTGGCAAGAAGTTGTTGCGCATTGGCATGGACATGGACAGATCCAACATCACCACCGTGCTTGACCGGACCTGGCGTTCGGTCTGCTCAATCTCGAAATCATCTGGGGTGAGTCGAACCGGAGTGCCTCCCCCCGAACGCCTGATGGCATTGCGAACCGTCCGCTCAATATTGAGATTGAACGGGTCACCGAACTCATAGGGCTTGGTGTCATAGCTCCGCTCGTGCCCAATGCCGACCCGGTCGGTGTTGTGACGTCCGAGCAAACCAGGGTCCAGTTTCTTGAACAGGTCATCCAATGCTTGTTGGCCAAGACGTCGCAAACCCCGAGGAGTGAGTTCTAAGCGGCCACCGGAGTTCTGAATCAGTCCAGACTGTTCCATCATGTCGGCCAGTTTGGAAACCTTGTCCAAGCTGGCCGCAGACTCGTTGCCAAGCAACCGTCGTACCTGGTCCAGGTCGACCTCGGCAAGTGCGCCAGGCGAGGTGGCTGAGGACAGGAACTGCTCCAGCTGATCAAGCTCACTCAACTCGCGAAGCATCTGGGAGGCGTCAGCCATCCCAAGCGGATCGAATCCTTCGAAGTCATAGCTCTGTTGCCACCCAGCATCGGGGAACGTCGACTGCAGGTTCTGCGACAGTCGATCCATCTCGAAGTTGAGATCCATGTCCTCCATCAACTGATTGGAAAGGTCCTGCAACTGCTGGCGTTGCTCGGGGGTCATCGAGTTCATCAGGGCTTGCATGGCCGCCATCTGCTGGGCCATCTCCGCCAACAGCTCATCAAGGGTGGCCGGATCATTGGGGAAGAAGTCGCCGTAATTCTCCATGAACTTCTCGAATTGTTCTGCCTCCATCTCCTGCTCAGCCTCGGTAGGCGGTTGCTCACCACGTTCACGGGCCTCCAGCATCTTGTTGAGGTCGGCCATCATGTCTTTCATGCGGGCAAGGTCTTCGGGGCTGACGTCTTCCATCGAGCCAGCCATCGAGCTGAACTGCTGATTCACCAACTCCTGACGAAGCTGCTCAACCAGGTCCTCAAACCTTGACTGAGCCTCCGCCGACTGGAAGTCGTAGCTCTCCAGCTGACGAACCTTGCTGGCCAAGTCGTCGGGCAACATGTCCAACTCCAGCGACTTGCCAGCGGCTGTCTCCTTAGCCAGTTCAGCGTTTCGGTGTTGTTCATCTCCCGGACTGGACAGGCCGAGTTCCATGTCGGCTAGCTCGGATCGATCGGCCAGGCCTTGGCGCTCGAGATCAACAACCTCACTGAGGGCCTCATTGATCTCGTCGTAGACACCACCGAGGTCGTGCTGGTCCAGACGATCTTGTCGCTCTTGGGCCAGCTTCTCCAGCATCTGTCTGAGGCCTTCGATCTGGTCGCCATTGCGATCCTTGAATCCCTCCTCCATCAGCTTCCGCAAGGCCGAATTTGGGTCGCCGTGATAGAGCAGATCATCAGTCAGCTCCGCCAGCACATCAAACGCGTCTACGTCGAAGCCCTTCTGAGTTCCATCCCATCGTGAGTATCGAAAACGTTGTCCAACCATCTGGTTCCCCTAAACGGCTTCCTCGTCGACTTCTGCGTTCTGGCACCGGTAGAGCCTCGATATACATGCTCTGCCGGTGCCAGGAGGTAGAACTGGTGCCAGAACGGAATGGTAGTGCGGGTCGTAGCCTCAAGCCCTATGCCAACGCAAGCCTTACTGATCGACTGGGCCGGGACCGTGACCGTCCCGATGAGCCAGATGATGCTGGCCGCCACTCAGCGAGCCGAACTTGACGATGAGTCCATCGCTGCATTGTTCGCGTCGTTCGGTGACTATGTTGGCGGGAACGACACACCGTTCCATCGGGCCGAGCGAGGCGAACTGGATGATGACGATCTCATCGAACACTTCAACCAGATCGCGCCAGGGGCCGGGGCGATCTTCGACGTGACCAGTCCGGCTTCCTTCATCCACTCCCCCGATCGACCAGAGATGATCACATTGCTGGAAGACCTGGGTAGCGCCGACATCACGGTCTTCCTGGCCACAAACAACTTCCAAAGCTTCCAAGACTCACTGGCCTCGCGCTACCTGGACAATGGACTGGTTTCCGCCATTGTCAACTCCGCACTGGTCGGCACCCGCAAGCCAGAAGACGCCTTCTTCGAGCTCTGCCTCGATGCCGCTGGCTGCGATGGTACCCAGGCCCTCCTCCTTGATGACCAGCAACGAAACCTCGATGCTGCCGCAACCTTTGGCATGGAGACGATCTTGGTTGAAGACGACTGTGAACCGGCCATCACCATTGTGCGCGAAGCATTCGGACTGTGATTCTGGGGGCGGCACTTACCGAAGCCGAGAGCAATGGGGTTAACGACAACGCCGATTGGGCCGACTGGATTGACCGAGGCAGGGCTCCCGACGCCGGAACCGGGAACAACTCTGACCTCAACACACTGGAGGATCTCGGACTACTGAAGACCTTGGGTGTTGGCGAACTGATGGTGACACTGGAGTGGGCCCGACTCGAGCCTTCACCTGGCAAGTATGACCAAGCCCAAGTCCTGCACTATCAACTCCTGCTCGATCAGATTCAAGAGCATGAAATCGAACCCTGGGTCTGCCTGATCGACGGAACCATGCCCGGCTGGTTCGCGGTTGATGACGGTGGCTTTGACGACACCCGGTCCCGCACCAAAACCTGGCCCCGTCATGTCGACTGGATCGGAGAAACGTTTCATTCTCAGGTCAGCGGCTGGGTTGCTCAACGAGAACCGGTCCGTCGAGCGGTCCGGTCTCATCTGCTTGGGACGGCGCCACCGGGCAAACGATCCGCTGCTGACACGGGCACCGCTGTTGCCAACGCGCTCTTGGCCGAGAACGAGGCGTGGCGGATTCTGCAAGGCTCAGCGCCGGTCGCTTTGTTCCATACCCTCCAGTCATTCCACCCCGAACCCGACAATGTGAAAGCCAAACCAGAGGCGGCCTGGCTGGACACACTGTTCAACCAGACCTTGCGCCATGCGCTAACCGACGGTGTCATCGACATCCCTGATGGGCCACGCCACCAGGCCGATTCGTTCCGTGATGCCTTCAATCGCCTGATCTTCCAGGCTCGGCCACCAATCCAGATCGATGGGGACGGAGGCTGGAGCCTGCTGCGAGCTCCCCTGGTCGAGGCTCACGCCGAGGCAATCTCCCATGCGCTTGAACTTGCCGGCGAACGAGACAGCATCATCGCTGGTGACCTGGCTCTGTTCAGTTCAACCGAGTTCGGCGCCACCGAACCAGATCGGGCCGACGGCCTTGCTGAAATGCTGGAACTAACCCAGTCGGTAGGGGCCACCGGGTGGTGGCAGGCCAGTCCCATTGATGGCTGGCATTGGGAACATGGCTTTGGCATCGACCCTGGTCTTGCAAACCAGAATCGTGAGCTGCGCCCCGCCGCCGAGGTCCTTCCAGGGTTCGCCCCATGAGTTGGATACGGCTCAAGAACATCACCATGAGTTACGACTCAGCCCTGATCTTTCGAGAGATCGACTTCAAGCTGAGCAAGGGCGACCGGGTGGCCCTCATCGGAGCCAATGGCACAGGCAAGACCACCCTGCTCAAATTGATCCTTGATCAGGAGCAGCCAGACAGTGGCCTTGTCGACATCACTGATGATGTCCGCATGGGCTACTTCTCCCAGTTCTCCGAACTGAGCGGAGCACTCAGCGTGTTGGAGGTCCTGGATGCCCTTTTTGTCGAAGTTCACGAGACCGAGCAAGCTCTAGCCCAGATCGCCGGGGACCTCACAGGGGCAGAGGGCGACGATATGATGACCTTGCTGAATGAACAGGCAACCCTGTTTGAAACCATGGAACGCATCGATGGCTGGGGCTATGAGAACCAGATCGACACCGTGCTCAGCAGGCTCGGGTTCAGTGACGAGCATCGCCTGTTACCTATCAGTCAGCTTTCTGGCGGTTGGCGCAACCGGGCCGCTCTGGCCAAGATTCTGCTGGAATCCCCCGACGTCTTGCTCATGGATGAGCCAACCAACTTTCTTGATGTCGAAGGTTTGGCCTGGCTCGAATCCTGGTTCCAGAACTTTCCCGGGGCACTGCTTCTTGTCTCCCATGATCGAGACTTTCTCGACGCCGTGGTCACCAAGATCATTGAAGTTGAAAACCACCAGCTCCAGGTTTATGAGGGCAACTACAGCGACTATGTGCCCAAGAAACACTTCCGGTTCAAGACGCTGGAACGGCAATTCGTCCACGAACAGGAAATGTTGGCGTATGAATCTGAAGCCATCAAGGGACGCCAAGAGTCCAGGGGCGCCAACAAATCACTGAACCGCAAGCTGGCCAACATCAAGAAGAGCAAAACCCGAGGGCCAGTCGACCAGATCGTTACCGACATCTACCAACAGCTCCAGGTCAGCAAGGAATTGTGTGAGGTCACCGGCCTGGCCAAGAGCTATGCCGGACAGGACCTCTTCCAGGATCTGTCGTTTGATCTACGAAGCCGGGAGCGTCTGGCCGTCGTCGGCCCCAACGGCTGCGGCAAGTCAACCTTGCTTGAGATCATGTCCGGGTCGACTAGACCAGACTCCGGCACGGTTGCTTGGCGCAAGGGGGCTAACCATGTTTCCTACAACCAACTCCTGGACGAGTTGGATCTGGACGACACCGTCAGCCATGCCGTCAACTCTGCCCCCGACAGTCTGGCGTTCAGCGCCACCAAGAAGTCAGTTGGCCGATTCCTCAGCCTCTTTCAATTCTCGGAGATGGATCTGAAGCAGCGCATCGGCAATCTGTCCGGTGGCCAACGGGCGCGGGTGGCCTTGGTAATGTGTTTGTTGTCGGGGGCATCGGTGATCCTGCTGGATGAGCCAACCAACCATCTGGACATCGCTAGCACCCAGGTCATGGAGCGAGCGCTCATGCACTTTCCCGGCTCGGTCATCGTGGTCAGCCACGATCGCTTCTTCATCGACAAGATCGCAACCCGAGTCCTGACCTTCGACGGCCAG